>JAKIUS010000114.1 GCA_021647445.1 Geopsychrobacter sp.
GATCCCCATACGGCCGATCTGGAGACCCTGTTCCGAGTCTTCGCCCGCATGATTGAAGATGTGGTGGAGTACATTCCCGGGCCCGACATGGGCTGTGACGAACAGGCGATGGTCTGGTTGCACGAGGAGATCGGCCGCTCTGTCGGTCTGCCGGCAGAACTCGGTGGACTGCCGCTGGATGAACTGGGGGCAACCGGTTTCGGGGTTGTGGCCTCAGCCGAAGTGGCGGCTCGGCAGATAGGAATGACTCTCAAAGGGGCGAAAGTCGCGATCCAGGGATTAGGCAACGTCGGCGCGGCGGCCGCAAAATACTTTGCCGAAAAAGGCGCGCTCATCGTCGCCGCCAACGATCGTCAAGGCACGATATGCGACCCTGCAGGATTAGATGTCGCCGCGCTGATTGCGGCCAAACGGCAACAGGGTTCGGTTCTCGATTACGTTGGAGGAGAGCAGCTGGCGGTCTCAGAGATTTTTGGTATCGACTGTGACATTCTGGTTCCGGCGGCCAACCCCGACGTCATCGACATGCAAAATGTCAGCGAAGTGAAGGCCCAACTGATCATCCAGGGCGCGAACATTCCCATCACCTTAGATGCCGAAGCAGAGCTGGCCAAGCGCGGTGTACTGGTGATTCCCGATTTTATTGCCAATGCTGGCGGCGTCATTATGGCGGCCATGGAGTACAAGCACAAGAGCGCCGAAGAAGCCTTCGCCTATATCAGAGAGAAGGTCCAGGGGAACACCGAACGAATTCTCGACAAGGCCCGAAAGGAACAACGTCTGCCCCGAGCCGCCGCCGAAATATTGGCCCGCGAACGCATCAACATCGGCATGCGCTACCGCAGTTGGAGCCATCGCTGGCGCTGAACCTGCCCTATCAGACACTCTCAAGAAACAGCAGGCCAGGATTTTCCAGATAGCGCCCGACCTTGTTTAAGAAACGGCTGGCTTCTGCACCATCGGTAATACGATGGTCAAAGGTCAGCGACAGGGGCAACAGCTGACGAATGGCGATTTCGTCCTCGTAGATCCAGGGTTTTCTGCGGATGCGCCCACAACCGACGATCGCCACATTGGGGTAATTGAGAATCGGCGTGGCGAACTGCCCACCGTAAGAACCGAAATTGGTCAGGGTAATAGTGCTCCCCTGCAGGTTTTCAGCGGCGATACTGCGATCACGAGCCGCCTGCGAGAGAGCTTGCAGCTCCCTGGCCAGATCGAGAATCGATTTCTGGCCGATATCGCGCACCACCGGCACCATCAAGCCATCCTCCGTATCCACGGCAACACCCATGTGGCACTCGGTCAAAAAAACAACCTCGTTGCTCTCTTCATCGATGCGGGCATTGAAGCGTGGGAACTCGGTCAAGGCGTGTTGTACCGCCTGGATAAAGAAGGGCAAAAAAGTTAGATGCAAGTCTTCCGCATCAAGCAGGGGCCGTTCACGCTGCTTTAACTCCCATAGCCGGGTCACATCAAACTCGTCCATGTTGGTGACAAAGGCGGTAAGTTGTTGCGACCTGAGCAGATTGCGAGCAATGGTGCGGCGCACGGCACGCATCGGTTTGCGGTAACTGCCATCAGCCACAGGTTTGGCGCGTTGCGGCAGGGCACTGCGGGTCGCAGCCAGACGAACATCCTCGGCCCGGATGCTCCCCTCGGGGCCGGTTCCAGCGACATGATCCAGTCCAACCCCCAGCTCCTTGGCCAGAGCGCGAACTGCGGGCAGGGCCTTCACCTCGACGGACGCGGGTTGCACTCTGGCGGGATCAACGGCTTCCGGCAGTTCACCGACAATGCCGAAGGATTCTTTTTTCTCACGTGGCCGAGCTTCTGCTGAAGCCGCATCCACCGGCACCGCATCACCAGTCTCGATACTTAACAGGGTCGCCCCCACCGGCACAATCGCCCCTTCTAAATAGTGTAAGCGGATCACGCGCCCGGCCTCGGGGGTCGGGATCTCAACCACGGCCTTATCCGTCTCGACTTCAACCACCGCTTGATGCTCCGCGACCCAATCCCCCTCGCCGACCAGCCAGCCGCGAATCTCCGCTTCGGTGATCCCTTCGCCTAAATCAGCCAGTTTGAATTCGAAAGCCATCCTCACTCCTCTTAATAGCGCAGTAGATCGTCTAACGCGGCGCGGATACGTTCTAACGACGGCAGATTATAATTCTCAAGCAACGGCAGGGGTGCCACCACATCGTAACCGGTGACGCGCCGAATCGGGGCCTTGAGCGACATGATCTCCTCTTCGGCGATGGTCGCTGCCAGTTCGGCGCCGAAACCACAGGTCTTGGGTGCCTCCTGCACGATAAGAACACGGCCGGTCTTTCTGACCGAGGCGAGGATGGTTTCACGATCAAAGGGGCTTAAGGTTTGCAGATCGACGATCTCGACATCATAGTCGGCGGCGGCACGTAGCACGACTTCAAGCATGCTACCCCAGGCGAGGATCGTCACCCGCTCACCTTCTCGGGCAATGCGGGCTTTGCCCAACGGGGTCAAATAAGGCTCCTCTGGCACCTCCTCCTTGAGCAGCCGATAGAGTCGGGTCGGTTCGAGATAGATCACCGGATCGGGATCGGCGATGGCCGCCAACAACAACCCCTTGGCATTCTGCGGCGTCGAAGGGACCACAACCTTGATGCCGGGCATATGACAAAAGAAGGCCTCGCAGCTCGCCTCGTGCAACTCAGGAGCCTTGATGCCGCCACCATAGGGGCTGCGAATCACCAGCGGGCAGGTGAAACGCCCACGCGAACGCGCGCGGATACGCGCCGCATGGGTATAAATTTGATCCATAGCTGCATAGGTGAAGCCGACAAACTGAATTTCAGCGACCGGTCGCAACCCATAGGCAGCCAGACCGACCGCCATGCCGACAATCCCCGATTCGGCCAGCGGCGTATCAAACACCCGTTTTTCGCCAAATTCCTGATGCAGATTCTCGGTCACCCGGAAGACACCGCCATTCGCCGCGACATCCTCACCGAAGACCAGCACCCGGTCATCTTCGGCCAAAGCCTGCTGCAAACCCTGATTGATCGCCTGAACCAGATTAAGTACGGCCATCTTCGGCCTCCTTAAGTTGCTGCCGCTGGCGGCTGCTCAGCTCTGCGCAGGTGTAGGTAAACATATCTGCGACCTGCGGCGGCTCGACCGCTTCGGCCGCAACGACCGCCTCATCGACGCTCTGCTTGAGGGCAGCCTCACGTTCAGCCTGCTCGGACGCAACCCACAAGCCACGGCTCTCAAGAAAACGCTGCATACGTAACAGCGGATCTCTGGCCTGCCAGCGCTCAAGTTCGGCCGGGTCGCGATAGCGGCGCGCATCATCGGCCGTGGTGTGATCAGACATACGACAGGTTTCACATTCGATAAGGGTCGGACCACCGCCGTTACGGGCGCGCTCCAACGCCTCGCGGGTCGCCTGGTAGACCGCTAGCACATCGTTGCCATCGACCTGAATCCCCCGGATGCCGCAGGCCACGGCTTTCTGAGCCAGGGTTTGCGCTGCGGTCTGATGCTGGCGCGAGACCGAAATAGCCCACTGATTGTTCTGACAGATGGCAACCAATGGAAGCTGATAGACACCGGCCATGTTCAATGCTTCGTAAAAATCCCCCTTGGAGGTTCCACCGTCGCCCAGATAAGGCACCGCCACCAACATCTCCTGGCGATAGCGCGCTCCCAGTGCGACACCGGCCGCATGAAGCAGATGGGTGCCGACGGCGATATTGATCGGAAAAATATTCAACTCCGGTGGGCAGAGCAGGCCGCGTTCGTCACCCGCCCAGTAACGATAATAGCTTGAAAGGGGGTAATCAAGGCAGAGGAAGACCCCGAGTTCACGGAAGGAGGGAAAGACCCAGTCCTGGGACTTAAGCGCAAAGCCGCTGCCGACCTGAGCCGCTTCCTGGCCGAGGGACGAAGGGAAGGTACCGAGTCGCCCTTCGCGCTGCAGATTAAGGGCACGCTCATCGGCCAGTCTGGTCAAAACCAGCAGTTCATACAGCCGCAGAAACTGACTGTCGCTCAGATCAGGCAGCAGTTCGGCATCGACCTCGCCCTGCGGACCGAGGATCTCCAAGCGTTCAATCTGAAAACTGGCGATGGTTGCTCTTGGCATAGCTAAAGTTTAGCCGAGCGAACGGAACTGTCAATGTGCGGAAGGAGGCTGGAACCTCGAACCTCGAACCTCGAACAAAAATCCATCCCCCCTTGACAAAGGGCACATTTCGGGAGCAATGTCCACAAATGTCCAACGATACGCCAATATTTCATACATGGAGCATAAATGAACCTTTCGGTTAAAGATGCCGCGCGCATGCTTTCGGTCTCGGAAAAAACCATCTACCGTTGGATCAAGCAGGACATTGTGCCGGTTTACAAGGTCCACGAAAGCTACCGCTTCAACCGGGCCGAACTTCTGGATTGGGCCACGGCCCGTCGTCGCGGGGTCGCGGGGGATGCCTTCAATGAACCCGAGACCCATCATCAACCCCTGCCGTCGGTAAGCGAGGCGCTTGAAACTGGCGGAGTTTTTTACCGGGTTGAGGGAAAAACCCGTGAAGAGGTGCTGGCCGATGCGGTGAGCCACCTGCGGGTCCCCGAAGATATCGACCTCGACCACCTGACCCAGATGCTGATTACCCGCGAACAGCTTACGCCGACCGCCATCGGCTCAGGCATCGCCATCCCCCACCCGCGCAGTCCGGGTCTGCTGAATCTCTTGCGTCCCACCCTGACCCTCTGTTTTCTGGAGAAACCGGTCGATTTTCATGCCCTCGATGGCCAGGCGGTCTCAATCCTCTTTCTGGTCATTGCGCCAAACCTGCGCTCACACCTGCACCTGCTCTCGCGGCTTAGCTTTGTGCTGCACAATCAAACCTTTCGAGACAGATTGCGAAACGAAGAGAGTCGCGAAAAAATCTTTGCCTCCCTCAGCGACGCAGAGAGTTTGATAAAAACGGACTAACAATGCCTGAACTCCGTTGAAGGATCTCCCCCCTTTTTTAAAGACTGAGCAAAAAGATGACCCTGTTAATCGCCGCATTTAGCATATTATTCGTTGGCAGCTTGCTGGCCCTGGTGGCACGCAACTCTAACTTGTCGAGTTGGATCGGGATTCTCTCTACCCTGGCAGCGACCCTGTTGGCCATCTACGTTTCGTCCAGTGTATTGATCAGCGGTCAACCACTTAGCTCCCACCACGCTTGGTCGGTTCCCGGCGGGGCGTTCAACCTGCTTCTCGATCCTCTTGCGGCCTTTTTCGTCCTGCCGATTGCCCTGCTCTCACTCTTTTGCGCGCTTTATGCCGGTCCCTATCTGGCCAAGGAAGGAAGGCATCGCCCGCTATCATCGCACTGGTTCTTCTTCAATATCATGGTGATTGCCATGCTGCTGGTGGTTACGGCAGCCAACGCGGTGCTCTTCCTATCGGCCTGGGAGATCATGACCCTCTCTTCGTTTTTTCTGGTCGCCTGGGATCACCGACTGGAAGACGTGCGTAAGGCAGCCTGGCTGTACCTGCTCGCTGCCCACCTCGGCATGATGCTGCTGGTGGCGCTGTTTATCCTGGCGGGGAGCTACTGCGGCAGCCTCAACTTCAGCGATTTCGGCCCGCTGGCACAGTTGCCGGTCGGGATCGCCTCGTTGCTCTATCTGCTGGCCCTGTTCGGCTTCGGGGTCAAGGCCGGACTCTTTCCGATCCATATCTGGCTGCCCAACGCGCACCCAGCGGCCCCCAGTCATGTCTCGGCCCTGATGTCAGGTGTGCTGATCAAGACCGGCATCTACGGCATTTTGCGCATCCTGACCATGCTCCCTCCGGCTCCGGCCTGGTGGGGTTGGCTGATGGCACTGCTCGGGGCCGCCGGAGCCCTCTACGGTATTTCGCTGGCGGCACAGCAACGGGATATCAAACGCTGCCTCGCCTATTCGACCGTCGAAAACATCGGCATCATGTTTCTTGGCCTCGGTTTCGGCATGGTCGCGA
>JAKIUS010000115.1 GCA_021647445.1 Geopsychrobacter sp.
GGTTCAAGAGTAGATAACCTGTAGCGTAGGTCTCATCATCAATTTCTGTCAGCAGACCCGCAGCGATGCGTTGTGCCAGTGGCGTACCTGTTTCGATACTCAGACCGTAAATTCCAATATGATCAGGAGCCAGGCTTAGGAGTTGTGAGATCTCCTGCTGCAAATGGTCCGTGGATTGCCCCGGCAGGGCAAAGATCAGATCGAGGGAAATATTGCTGAATCCCGCCTGACGTGCAAGAGAGAAGACTTGTCGCGCTTATTTGACGCTATGCTTGCGCTCCAGAAGGTGCAGGTTGTTATCATCAAAGCTCTGAACGCCGATGGAGAGTCGGTTGATTCCTGCGGCGTGAAAGCCGGTGAGGATTTCGTTATTCAAGGTGGCGGGATTCGCTTCAAGAGAAATTTCGGCGTCAGTAGAGATTGGAAAAAGCTTGTAACAACTCGCCAAAATCTTGCTGATCTGGTCGGGGGTTAGCAGTGAAGGGGTGCCGCCGCCGAAGAAGATGCTGTCAATTTCGGGGCTCAGTTCGGTGGCGATCAATTCAAGGTTGTGCTGAATCAGCAGATGCCAGGTCTTAAGCTGATTGCCGATGGGTGGCGCGGAAAAAAAGTCACAATAGCTGCATTTTTGCGTGCAGAAAGGGGTGTGGATGTAGAGTCCCGCCATATTTTTTTACCGTTTGAAATAGAATCGGGGCCATCCTTGCGGTCAGCCCCGATATCCACAGTATGATGAACTCGCAAATTCTCTTGAGATGGCTAAGCAAAAATTTCGCACCACAAGGCGTAGTGGTTTTTCAGGGGCGCAGGCCTACATATGGTAGGTCAAGGTCCTGAAAAAGCGCTGCAACGCAGTCGGGCGGACTTTTTGCGACGCCATCACAGTATGACCCGTTGTTCTTCGGGCTTAGTGGTTGAAGACCGTCATCAGGTCGGCGTTAAACCACAGGTGCATCAAGATTGCCGCGACATAGCCGAGGGCGATCGCCCAAGTCCACTTCATGTGCTGACCGAAGGTGTAGACGCCACGGGCGGTGCCCATCAGGCCGACGCCGGCCGCGCTGCCGATGGAGAGCAGGCTGCCGCCGACCCCGGCGGTCAGGGTGACCAGCAGCCACTGGCCATGCGACATGTGGGGATTCATGGTCAAAACAGCAAACATAACCGGGATATTATCGACAATTGCCGAAAGAACCCCGACGATGACGTTGGCCCAGGTCGCGCCCAACCCATTGTAGAGAAAGTCAGATGTAATGGCCAGGTAGCCGAATTGTGAGAGGCCGCCGACGCAGAGGATAACCCCGTAGAAGAAGAGCAGAGTGTCCCACTCGGCCTTGGCGATCTTACGGAACAGATCAAAGCCAACCGGCGGGTGTTCTCCTTCTTCAAGGGCATGGCCGATGATATCGAGTGGGCCATTGCCGCGAAATTCCTTCTGCTCTTTCATCTTCAGGTAGTAGGCGAAGAACGACAGGTAGCCGAGTCCAAGCATCATGCCGATTGCCGGAGGCAGGTGCAGAAACTGGTGAAAGGAGACGGCGGTGATGATGGTCATCAGAAAGAGCAGCATGATGCGTCGCGCCCCGGTTTTCATCTGGACGGCTTCGCCATGGGCTTCGGGACGTTCTTTGGGGATCGTAAAGCTCATGATAAACGCCGGGATGATCCAGTTGACCAGTGAGGGGAGGAAGATATCGAAGAATTCGAGAAACTGCACCTGCCCTTTTTGCCAGACCATCAGGGTGGTGATGTCGCCGAAGGGCGAGAAGGCACCACCGGCATTGGCAGCGACGACCACATTGATACAGGCGACCACGACAAACTTCTTGTTATCCTTGGCCACGGCCATGACCACGGCCCCCATGAGCAGAGCTGTGGTCAGGTTGTCGGCAATCGGCGAGATTAGAAAGGCGAGCAAGCCGGTGATCCAGAAGACCGTGCGCAGGGTAAAGCCCTTGAGGACCAGCCAGGAGCGTAGCGCTTGAAAGACGTTACGCTCGGTTAAGGCGTTGATGTAGGTCATCGCCGAGAGTAAAAAGAGGAAGAGTTCGGCATATTCGATCAGGTTGCCCCTGATCGCGACCTCCGGAGAGTGGTGATCTCCCATTGCGCCATAGGTTAAGGCGACCAGAATCCAGATGACCCCGGCGGCAACCATGACCGGTTTACTCTTACGTAGATGGATTTTTTCTTCGAGAATGACCAGTGCATAAGCGCCGATGAAGATAATCAGCGCCAGATAGCCCATGGCGGTGTTGACCAGTTCGATGTTGATTTCGGCCCCCTCACTGCCGAAGGCAAGGGACGTGAGCAAGGTCAATGGCAACAACAGTAGCCCCAGCTTTTTCATGTTCTCTCCTCTTTTTCATTAAAATACGACGATTCACGCAGAAATGTATGTATATACTTGGCCCGATATACAGTTTCTAGTTTTCTATCATCGGCAGAAGAGGGGGGTCAAGAGAAACCGGATTAGGGCGGGGTTGTCGCGGCTAAAATCGCGGCGTATACTTGGGCATGTGCATTGTTAGATAGGTTTTTGAATCGGGTAAAACATTTTTTTATTTAATATTTCCAGGGATGAGAAGATGAGCAGGAAATTTAATGCCGCGGTACTTCAGTTCAACATTAATCCGGGGGCGCTCGAAATTAATCTCGCCAAGGGGTTGTCTGCGCTTAAAAGGGTCGCTTCAAAGGGGGCACAACTAGCGGTTCTGCCTGAGATGTGGAGCTGTGCCTATGATTATCGGCGGTTGGCTAAATGTGCGGCGCAGAGCCCATGGATTTTAGAAGAGTGGCAGCGCACCTGTCATGAGACTGGTTTGGTGAGTGTCGGCAGTCTGCCAGAGGCAGACGCAGGGCAGATTTATAATACCGCCTATGTGATCGACCGAGGCGAAATCGTCGGCGCCTATCGCAAGTTACATCTGTTCTCGATGATGAAAGAGGATCGTTTTCTGGCGGCAGGGGCATCGGCGCTGGTGGTTGAGACCTCGGTCGGACGGTTGGGCATAGCCATCTGTTACGACCTGAGGTTTGGCGAGCTGTTCCGTAAACTGGCGATGGCTGGCGCCGAAATTATCTGCCTGCCTGCCGAATGGCCCAAACCACGTCAGGAACACTGGAACATTCTGTTACGCGCGCGGGCGATTGAAAATCAACTCTTCGTGGCGGCTGCGAACTGTTGTGGCGTACAGGGGCCGCTCGATTTTTTCGGCCAGAGCCAGTTGATTTCGCCCCTGGGCAACCTGTTGGCAACCAGTGGTGCTGAAGAGACTGAGTTGATCGCGGAATTTGATTTTGCCGAGATGGAGCGCTATCGCAGGCAGATTGACGTTTTTGGTGACCGAAGAGCTGATATTTACGGCACACCTTGAAGTTCTGAGACGTATTTAATTCCTCGTAGAAAAAGGCCTATTTCCTGTGCAGAGATTTACCCAACTCTCAGGGGTCGGAGAGGGGTTGGGCGTCGCGACGGTACTGGAGTGGCACCTGATTCAGTCTGTCGGCAAATTGCAAGGCTCCCTCGCCATCGACGTAGAGGTAGCGACTTTCGCTTGGCCCTGCGGTGTTGACGCGTGCTTTAGCTTGGCGGGCAGGCTGGCTCTTTTTACGCGTTGAGATCATGCGTCCGACTGGGTCTTTTCCTGCCAGTCCCAGCAGACGGCTACGAAAATCGACGTAAAACTCATGTATTTCGGTATAGCCGGGGACAGGCAGGGCAACACGCAACAGCACCTGGTCGACGGCGGTGAGCATCAGCAGCGAAAAGAGTCCCCAGATAAACCAGCGGGTCAGTTTGAACATGCATACCTTCCTTTGAAAATCGATCCTGTATCCTACCCGTATCCTTAACTTAGACTCAAGTTCGAATTGCGTGGTCGGGTTTCCTTTTTGTTAGTGCTGTGGTAAAAACCGGGCAGTTAATTACCGGTGAACAGGAGTATAGAAGACTGATGAGTGAACAAGTATATGACATCATTATTATCGGTGGCGGTCCGGCGGGCATGACTGCAGGGCTCTATGCCTCGCGTGCCGAGCTGAAGACTCTGCTGGTTGAAAAGATGATTATGGGTGGTCAGATGATGACTACAACCAAGGTCGAAAACTGGCCCGGTTATCCCGGTGGTATCGATGGTCCAGAATTGATGATGCGCTTTCAGGAGCACTGCGTCGAGTTCGGTCTTGAGACCACCACCGGAGAAGTTGAGAAGATCGAGGATCTGGGGACTCAGAAACGTTTGAGCATCGATGGCAAAGAATATCTGTGCCAGGCGCTCATTATCGCCACCGGAGCCAATCCGCGCAAGCTCGGTGTTGAGGGCGAAGCTGCGTTGGTCGGGCGGGGGGTCTCTTACTGTGCGACCTGTGACGGTGCCTTCTTCCGGAATGTGCCGATCGCGGTTATCGGCGGTGGCGATACCGCTGCCGAAGAGGCGCTCTTTTTGACCCGCTTCGCCAGTAAGGTCTACATGGTTCATCGGCGTGATGAAATGCGCGCCACCAAGATTTTGCAGACCCGGGTGCTAAAGAATGAAAAAATAGAGATGGTCTGGGATTCCGTTGTAACCGGACTCGACTCAGATAACACCGGATTGACCGGCATCCAGGTTGAAAACGTCAAAACTGGTGCGGCGCGCAGTCTCGAAGCCGTCGGCATGTTCGCCGCAGTCGGAGTGACTCCAATCACCCAGTTTGTCGAGGGAATCGTTGATTTGGACGCCAGCGGATATATCAAGGCTGGCGAGGATACCCACACTACGGTGGCGGGTATCTTTGCCGCAGGAGATTGTCGTACCAATGTTCTCAAGCAGGTTTCGACCGCGGTCGGCGATGGTGCTGTCGCCGCAACTCAGGCCGAGAAATATATCGAAGAATTGAAACATAGCTGATTAGTTAATCGGGGGCGCTCTATGCGCCCCTTGTTTTTTTAATAGAGAAATGGAGGGGGTTGCATGCTGGCTAAAGTGACATCTGGTGCCTTAATCGGTATCGACGCCTACCCGGTCGAAGTCGAGGTTGATATCGCTCAGGGTTTGCCACAGTTCTCAACCGTCGGCCTGCCTGAAGGGGCGGTCAAGGAGAGCAAGGATCGCGTCAAGAGCGCAATCAAGAATTCCGGTTACGATTTCCCCACCCGCCGCATCACTATCAATCTCGCTCCGGCTGATATCCGCAAGGAAGGTGCTGCCTTCGATCTGCCCATCGCTATCGGTCTGCTCTGCGCTACTGGACTGGTTGACGCCAAGGCTCTTGAAAACTTCGTGCTGATGGGAGAACTCTCCCTCGACGGGCGGATCAAACCGGTCCATGGCGTACTTCCTGTGGCGATGTCTGCACAAAAGTGGCGAAAAAAGGCGATAATCTTGCCCATAGAGAATGCAGCCGAAGGGGCGGTGGCCAACGGCCCTGATATTTACGCCGTCAGCGATCTCGGCCAGGTGGTGGCGCTGATCAACGGTGAGATTGAAATTGCGCCCTATTGTTGTGAAGAGATCGTTTCTGAACAAGTTTTCGGTCTCGGTCAGGATGATTTTTCCGAAGTGCGTGGCCAAGAGCAGGTCAAGCGTGCCCTTGAGGTCGCCGCAGCTGGAGCGCACAATATTCTGATGAGCGGTCCGCCGGGTAGTGGCAAAACCATGCTCGCTCGTCGCCTGCAGACGATCCTGCCCGATTTCTCCTTTGAAGAGGCTCTCGAAACCACCAAAATCCATTCGGTGGCGGGCATATTATCGAATCATGATGCCTTAGTGCGTAAACGGCCATTTCGCTCACCCCATCACAGCATCTCAGACGCCGGCCTGATCGGCGGCGGTAGTTACCCGCGACCGGGAGAGGTCTCGCTCGCCCACCGAGGTATT
>JAKIUS010000116.1 GCA_021647445.1 Geopsychrobacter sp.
GAAACCATGAAATCGCATTTTCATTGTGATCCGGCTGAGATTCTGGCCGCAGTTGGCCCTGGTATCGGCGCACATAAATTTGAGGTCGACCGTCCGGTGCGCGAAGCCTTTCGAAATGGTAGTGGTTTCTGGGATCTGATATCCAATGAGGTCAGTCTTGGGCATTGGCAGGTCGATCTTGCCCTAAGCTGTCGTCTTCAGCTTGAGGCGGTTGGCATTGAGAGTGGCAATATCGATTGCGCTGATGAGTGCACCTGTTGTCATCAGGAGCTGTTCTTTTCGCATCGGCGTGATGGTGGAGTGACCGGGCGTCAGCTCGGATTTATTCAACTGACTTAAAAGAAACAGGACCTCCGCCTTATACAAGGGTTGGGGTCTTTTTTTTGCTCGATATTGATACAAATGTAACATATGGTCGGTCTGTTTCCTCTGTGTATCTTTTTAAAATTGAGGAAGAAAACGCTTGTTTTCAGAATTGGGCCAGAATTCCGGAGTATACTCGCCGCAAAACTATCGCCGTAAAGCTCAGTTTTCTGAGTCCCCGGAGGGGGGGGGCCCCCATCCTTGAAGAAAGGATGGGGGCTTTTTAGCGCGCTATTTTCGCCAGAAGGAGGGGAAAAATAGTACCAATACGGTGAACAGTTCGAGGCGACCCATGAGCATGCAGACGATTAGCACCCCCTTGCCGAAGCTTGGGACCAGGGCAAAGTTGTCGATTGGTCCGACGCTGCCGAGACCTGGGCCGATATTCGATAAGCAAGCAATGGCTGCGGCTGCGCCTGAAACCAGGTCCATACCACTGGCCGCCAAGAGCAGGGAGGCGACGAGGAAAATGCCGATGTAGACGGCGAAGAAACCGAGCACGCCGGCTAAGACTTCGTTGTCAACCGGTCGTTTGCCCAATTTAACCAGGCGCACGGCTCGGGGGTGGATCAGACGAAAAATTTGGACCTGGGCGTGTTTGAAGAGGAGCAGCACTCGCACGACTTTCATGCCACCGCCGGTCGAACCGGCGCAGCCACCGACAAACATCAACATAATCAGCAGGTATTGGGTAATGACTGGCCAGAGCTCGTAGTTGGCGGTGGCAAAGCCGGTAGTGGTTAGAATCGAGACGACCTGAAATGCGCTGTAGCGCAGATTGGACGCGAGATCGAGATAAACGCCTGCCGTCATATTGAAGAACATCAGCAGGAAGACTGCCCCGCAGGTGATCCAAGTGTACCGCGCAGCGCTGGTAGGTGCAGGGTAAAGTTGACTCCCGCTAGGAACATGAAGATCAGGATCACCCAGTCGATATAGGCACTATTGTAGGCGGCGACCGAGGCGTTGCGGGTCGAAACCCCGCCCGTTGCGAGGGTCGCGAAAGAATGGCAGAGAGCATCAAAAAAATCCATTCCGCCGAGCATTAGCAGTAGGGTTTCGACTGCGGTCAGCAACAGGTAGACGCCCCACAGCAGCTTGGCGGTATCTTGAATACGTGGTTTTAGGCGATCAGCTGTCGGGCCGGGCACTTCCGCCTTGAAGAGCTGCATGCCACCGACCCCGAGCATCGGCAGAATAGCCAATGAGAGCACGATAATCCCCATCCCACCCATCCAGTGGGTCAGAGCTCGCCAGAATAACAGGCTCTTCGGCAGGGCTTCTATGTTGGTGAGAATCGTCGAGCCGGTGGTGGTGAAGCCGCTCATGGTTTCAAATACGGCATCCAACGGTGAGGGGATAGCGCCAGAATAGATGTAGGGCAGGGCACCAAACAGTGCAAATAGGGCCCAGCCGAAGCTGACGACCGCGAAACCCTCTCGCAGGGAGAGATCTTTACGGCTGCGGCAAAGGAAGAAGAGGACTCCACCACAACTAGCGGTGGTCAGGGCCGAGAACAGAAAACTTCTGATCATCCCATCATGATAGTAGAGAGAGAACGGGATGGCGGTCAGGAAGGTCCCGGATAGGTAGAGTAGCAGGGCGCCTAGAATGCGTAGGGTAAGAATGAGGTTCATGGTGTACGAGGGATCTCCATCCGCATCAGGCGAAGAATCTTTCGACTTTGGCTAACGAACCGGGCAGGGTGAAAATAACGACCCGATCACCTGCGGCCAGACGACTCTCACCGGTAGGGATTTCATAGTCTTCGCCGTGGACGATGGCCCCGATGATAGCACCCCGAGGAAAATGAAGCTCCTTAAGAGGTATGTCGAGGATGCCGGTATCATCTTTCACTTCCAACTCAAGGACTTCGGAGTTGCTCCCTTCGATTGTCGCAAGTGAGATAATTTCGCCGCGGCGGACAAAGCGTAGAATGGTCGACGCCGCTGCCAGCCTTGGTGATATGCAGGCATCGATGCCGAGGTCTGAAGCTAGTCCGAGCAGTTCCGGTTGGCTGACCAATGCCAGAGTGCGGCGTACCCCCTGTTGTCTGGCCAGCAGGCAGGTCAGGATATTGGTCTCATCTTTTTCGGTCACCGCGATAAAGACATCCGCACCCTCCAGCCCTTCGTCTTTAAGCGTTTCGATATCGCTCCCTTCGGCATGCAGAACAACGGTGCGTTCCAGTTCTGCCGCCAGAACCAGACAGCGGGCGTGATCTTTTTCGATCAATTTGACTTCAGATTGGATTTCGAGCTGGGTCGCGATCTGTTTGCCGATATTGCCGCCGCCGAGAATAAAAACGCGACGATTGCGGTGCTTCACTTCGCCCCCGGCCTGAAGCATGTATTGAATCGAGGGCAGATCTTTCTGGTGGGCGACCAGGTAAATACTGTCCCCGGCCTGAATGGCGTCATCCCCGCGTGGGATGATGGTCTCCTTTCCACGACTGATGGCAACAATAACGAAGCGATAGATGCCACGCAATTCACCGAGTTCAGCAAGGGTCAGCTCGCAGAGGGGGTTCTCTTTGCCGATGCGGTAGCCGAGGAACTGTACGTTCCCTTCGGCAAATTCGGCGACATCGAAGGCTCCTGAACTGCAGGCGATCTGTACCAACTCATCGGCAACGGCATCTTCTGGATTGATCAGTAGATCGATGCCGAGTTTCTCTTTGGAGAGGACGGCGTGATTGCCGGTGTATTCGATGCTTTTGGTGCGTGCCACGCGGGTCGTGACCTTATATTCACGCGCCAGCAGACAGGCAAGGATGTTGACTTCATCGAGGTCGGTGACGGCGATGAAGATGTCGGTCGATTCGATGTCCGCTTGCTCTAGAACTTCGGCGCTGGCACCGTTGCCGGTGACCCCGAGGACGTTGAGTCGATCCTGAGCGTGCTGAATTTTCTCTTCGCTTCGGTCGACCAAGGTCACTTCATGGCCTTCGCGCGACAGGCGATCACTGAGGAAATAGCCGACTTGGCCCGCTCCTACAATCAGGATTTTCATGATGTATCAGGTCCCTCAACGGCTCTCAAGCCAGCAGTATTACGCGCAAAAAAGAGAATGATTTAGCCGCGCAACAATCGCACAAATCGGGCGATTGTGCAATAATTCGTAGATTCAAAGCGCATAGACCGATAAGAAGTGAGGTAATATTCGATGGATATTTTTGGTGAAGTGACCGAGGAGCAGGTGCGTCGAGAGCGTGAGAAAGCCCGCGCCTTACGCAAGCAGGGCTGGTGGAAAAATCGTATCGCTCAGGGGCGCTGCTACTATTGTGACGCCGAGGTCTCTCCCAAGGAGTTGACCCTTGATCATATTGTGCCAGTAGCGCGTGGCGGGCGCAGCACCAAGGGGAACTGCGTGGCAGCGTGTAAGGAGTGCAATAACCAAAAACGCGACCTGTTGCCGATTGAGTGGCAGGAGTATCTCGATAAACTTCAGCAGCGTTCGATGGACTCCTGAGGGAGGTCGTCCTTAAAATAGCAGGCTGCGTTTATGGATGGCCTGTCGATAAAGTTCCTCGTAACGGTGGGCCGATGCTGTCCAACTGAAGTCTGTCTCCATCCCTTTTTTGGCCAATGACAACCAGCGGGTGCGTTGCGGATAGAGTTTTAGGGCGCGGTCGATGGCGGCCAGCAATGCCGCTGGACTGGCTTCATCGAAGACAAAACCATTTCCCGCTTTAGCGTTTTGTTGCAGATCGATGATGGTGTCTGCCAGGCCGCCGGTGTGGCGTACAATCGGCAGGGCACCGTAACGCAGAGCGATCATCTGGGTAAGTCCGCAGGGTTCATAATGGCTCGGGACCAGCAGACAATCAGCGGCCGAGTAGATGCGGTGCGAGAGATTCTCATCAAATTCAAGCCCGATGGCAAAATTGTCGGTTTGCTCCTGCTGGCGTTTTTTCCAGAAGGCCATCTGTTCCTGGTCACCGCTGCCGAGCAGAACAAATTGTAATGGACGTTGCATCAGTTGCGGCCAGATTTGTTCGATCAGCTCGATCCCCTTCTGTTTATCCAGGCGACTGACCACCGCGATCAACGGCAGATCATGTCGCTCGGCAAGGCCCAACTCCTTTTGCAGGGCGCGTTTACAACTGCGTTTGCCGTTGAGGTTGGCGCTGTTAAACGGTTTATTTAACGCCGGATCGAGCGCCGGGTCCCAGTTTTTTTCATTAATACCGTTTAAAATGCCGTAGAGATCGCGACTGCGACTCCGCAGCAGTCCATCGAATCCATGCCCTTGTTCTGGTTGCTGGATCTCGTGGCAGTAGGTTTCAGAGACGGTATTGATCAGATCGGCGTGGACTATTCCGCCCTTTAAGAGGCTGATATTGCCGAAATATTCCAGATGTTCGGTACTGGTGAATTCTTCGGGTAGTCCGAGTTTTGCAACTTTATCGAGGGGGAAAATCCCCTGGTAACCAAGGTTGTGCAGGGTCAGCACCGTCGCGATGGAGGCATAAAAGGGATCTGTGGCGCGTTCTGTCTTCAGTAGCGCCGGAATAAGGGCTGTTTGCCAATCGTGCAGGTGTAAAATGTCGGGGCGGTAATCGGCCCGGCGCAGGTATTCAAGAACTGCCCGGCAAAAGAAGGTGAAGCGGCGCGCGTTATCCTGGTAATCGCCCTCGGGGGTGCCGTAGAGATAGGCTCGGTCGAAATATTCCGGGGCATCGATGAAATGGTAGGGAACGCCCTCCAAAATGGTCTGGCGCAGGTTGGCGCGAATGGTTTCGCCGCCAATTTTCACATCGAGAGCCTTACGGCCCTTGGAGAGGGTAAAACCATTGCGCTGGGCTGAACGATAACAGGGCATAATAACCCGGACATCGTGACCGAGTTGGCGCAGGGCACGCGGCAGTGAACCGGCAACATCTGCCAACCCACCGGTCTTGGCAAATGGGGTTGCTTCGGGTGTAATAAATAGAATTTTCATAGCAGAAGACCCTCGACCTGTCACCGTCTGCGGCAGTTGTTGCTGTAGGGACAGGCTTCTGCTGGAGAGACTTTGCAAAAAATCATCCAGTAGAAAATTGGTCTGTTCAGCCAAAATTAGAATATGCTTAAAGTTAATTATAGAATTCTTAATTTTGGATAATAAGTTGCTGATATTGTTCTTGAGCATTTTATGAGAATTGATCTTTTGCAACCCAATCAAAAAAATTAACTTTAATAATGGTTCCCGACAGAACCAGGTATTTTCACCTGATTGATGGACTTTAAGAAAGTTTCGCAGGTCAATATCGTCAAATAACAGTTTGATGGTAGTCGAAAGTGCTTGCTGTTGTGTCATCAGACGACTGATGCGAGTCAGACTGTCGGTCGAAAGTTTAAGTTCGGGAGTTAGGCAGACCGAAGCCGTCAACCTTAATAATTCAACGGGTGATATTTGACGGGTTTTTAGTTGGCTGAGTAATTCCTGGAACCAGGTGGCAAGCATCGATTCTGATTCCAGTGCTTGTTGATCCTC
>JAKIUS010000117.1 GCA_021647445.1 Geopsychrobacter sp.
TGTTTCGATAGATCAGGTTTTAGTGCAGGTCTGAGCTAAATGCAGGTCGCATTTTATTGAGCTCACACTCTCTCATCCGTCATCCCCGGGCTTGTCCCGGGGATCCATTCCTCAATTCCCTCGGCCAAAAGACAGTATCTTTGTTTTCGAAAGCTCAGCGGTATGGATCCCCGGGACAAGCCCGGGGATGACGAAGAAGGAAAATTTTGATTAAGCGCAAAATGCCTCAGAACCTGTTACTCGCTTGCCGAGCACTTGCCGCCGCCAAGCACACAGAATTCAGCGCAAAAAGGATGACAAAGTTTGACGCCTCCTTTTTTAAACATACCTGTATCTTGTGACATGGCTTCACGTAAACTATGCCCCATATCAAATGGCCTGTCTTTTGTGATCAGAGTACAAGGTGCAATCACAGCTTTATCTTGGCCTTTGCGTTTAATCAGCATACGGCTGGTGGCACACATTTGATCAGACGGTTTGACACCTAACAGCTCCCAACATTTGACAGATATTTCAGGCACATCTTCATGGGTTTTCATTTCAGGAAATAACATCAAAGAGGCTTTGTTATTTACGTCTATCGGCCAGCCCTGCGTGGCAACGAGGGCGTGATAGCCTTTTTCGGCCTCGGTTTTATCTTCACCAAAAATGGTGCGCCCAGCCAGCATAAGATGAAAACCATTTTGAGAAAGCCAATCTAAACCAAGCAAGGCAAAATGCCAACTTCTTGCGCCGCGTTCTTCATCGTGACGCTGTTCCGTATAATGATCAAGAGAAACACGAAAAGACATTTTTCCTTTGAAGCGTTCCTTGAGTGCGAGCAGGCCCTCTTTAATTATTTCAACAGTCATTGCAATATTACTCCGTATAGGTTGTCAGTTGTTCGTTGTTACGCCTCACGCTTCACGCTTTATCGCCGAAGGCGATCTTAAAAACCTCCGGATAGGTTGTCACGAAATGGACGTCGAGACCCTCGCGCAGGTATTCGGGGAGGTCATCGTAATCTTTGCGGTTTTCGGCTGGGAAAATCAGGGTTTTTAATCCGGCCCGGCGTGAAGCGATGGTCTTCTCTTTCAGTCCGCCGATGGGCAGCACCCGGCCGGTGAGGCTCAGTTCGCCGGTCATGCCGAGGTTACGGATGGTCGGGCGTTCCTGGATCATCGACAAGAGGGCGGTGGTCATGGTGATGCCAGCGGAAGGGCCATCCTTCGGTGTCGCACCGTCCGGAACGTGCAGGTGGACGAAGTGGGTGTCAAAGTATTCGGCGGCGATATCATATTCATTTAAGTGGCCCATCACATAGCTGTAGGCAATCTCTGCGCTTTCAACCATCACCTTGCCGAGTTGGCCGGTCTGTTTGAAGCCTTTAGCCTTACTTGCCATCGCGGTCGCTTCAATCTGCAGGGTTGCCCCCCCCATCCGTGTCCAGGCCAGCCCGGTCACCACTCCAGGGGCGGTCTCAAAGAGTTCCTCTTCGCTGAAGACGGGTTTGCCGAGAAACTTGACAACATCGCGAATGCCGATGGTGATCTTCTCCATACGATCTTCGTCAAACTCCCTGGCAGCCTTACGCATAATCCGTTTGATCCGATTCTCCCGGCCGCGCACGCCAGCCTCACGTGCATAGCGGTCGATAATATGGATCAGGGTTTTTTTCGGGATACTGACCTGGCCGCGTTTGATGCCATGGTTCTTAAGGGCCTTGGGAATCAGGTAACGACGTGCGATCTCAAGCTTCTCCTCGAGAATGTAACCCGAAAGACGGATGACCTCCATGCGGTCGAGCAGCGGCGCCGGGATGGTGTCGAGTTGATTGGCGGTGGCGACAAACAGCACATTCGACAGATCGAAGGGCACGTCGAGATAGTGGTCGCGGAAGCTGCCATTCTGTTCGGAGTCGAGAACCTCAAGCAGGGCCGACGCCGGGTCGCCCTGAAAGCTCGCCCCGATTTTGTCGATCTCGTCAAGCATCATCACCGGGTTGGCTGTGCCGGCGCTCTTCATCGCTTGAATCGCCTTGCCCGGCATGGCCCCGATATAGGTACGGCGATGCCCCTTGATCTCTGCTTCATCGCGCATGCCGCCTACTGAGAAGCGATAGAATTTGCGTTTGAGGGCCGATGCGATCGACTGCCCGACCGAGGTCTTACCGACCCCAGGAGGGCCAACCAGGCAAAGGATCGAACCGGAGATGTCGCCTTTCATCTTGCCGACGGCGATAAATTCGAGAATCCGCTCTTTAACGTCGTCCAGCCCGTAGTGATCGCGATCCAGGACCTTGCGTGCACGCGCCAGGTCATAGGCGTCCTTGCTGAATTTCCCCCAGGGAAGCACGGTCAGCCAGTCGAGGTAGTTGCGGCTGACATTGTATTCCGGTGATGAGGGTTCAATCAGTTGCAGCTTTTCGATCTCATCGTCGACCGCTTTTGGGGCCTCATCGTTGAGGGTCAGCTTCTTGAGACGCGCCTGAAATTTTTCAATTTCAGTGACCTTCCCCTCTTTTTCGAGACCGAGTTCCTTCTTGATCGCCTTGAACTGTTCACGTAGAAAAAATTCACGCTGTTGAGCCGAGACCTTCTCTTCAATCTGTTGACTGATGCGGGTTTGCAGGCGTGAAACCTCGAGTTCTTTTTTGAGCAGCACCAGAACTTTATCGATGCGCTCGTGTAGATTGAAGGTTTCAAGTACCTCTTGCAGTTCGTAGCCGTCGGCGTTGGTCAGGTTGGCGGCAAAATCGGCCAGTCGTGCCGGATCATCCATGCTTGAACGGCCAAGGAAGAGTTTGATCTCCTCGGAATAGAGCGGGTTGATCTGGACAAGCTCTTTCAAGGTGGCGATGATCGCCATTGAATAGGCTTTGAGTTCGGCATTGTCGGCATCGACCTCAGGGTTTGGATAGTCAACTTCGGCGTAGATGATCCCCTGACTCTCTGTAATCTGCTCAATAGTGAAACGCTCAAGACTGTTGACCAGCACATGGGCGCTCTCTTCCTCAGCATGGATCAACTTGAGAATTTTCGCCGCAACACCGACCCGCTGAAGATTGTCTGGCGAATCATCCTTATCCAACTCCTCAACCATCACCAGACCGATGGTCTGTGACGGGGAATCCATCGCCTGTTGAATGGTTTTTACCCGTTCGCGGCTGTTAACCGTCAGCGGAATGATGACCCCCGGGAAGGCCGGACGTGGCCGCAAGGGGATTATGGGCAGGGCTCCCGGAAGGGTGTCCCGGGCCAATACCAGCCCATCGTCTGGAATGGCGGTGATATCGGTATCGGTTTCAATCTCGATCTCGTACTCGATCGAATCATCGTGATCTTCAAAATTGTCGTGCATTATTAAACAACTCCGTTTCCGGTATCTGGCAATCAGAGATAAAAAGTCTGGTCAATTCTGGCGAAGTTAGTCGATTGAACGAGGGCTGTCAACTTATCGGTGCTGCTGGGTGTTTCGCAGGCATTGTCAACGAAAGTCATCTCTTGTAATAAGCATAAAAAGCTGGATGCATGTTGTCAATTTTTTGAGGAGATCTTCCGGTTCCATTGGAGGCTTCGCAGGCATGAATCAAGGCGAATTTTCGTATATTTACAACCAAATTGCCGGTTTATTCAAAAGTGCTAATTGCAAGTTTTGATGGGTAACCCATGATTAATTCTGGCTTAACCACTAGCAGACTGGACCGGTTTGGTGTAGAGTTTATAACGTTGTTTTGGAGGATCTCTGTTGTTGCTTGCTTCGGTTGATTCCTCCGTACCTATTTTTTACATACTTTTAGTTGTCCCCCTTTCCTCGATGATGAGGGGACCCTACTCTTTAGCCTCGCATTGTTTGATGAGGCCCCAGGAGGTCTGCGCATGAGATATGTCGCTCTACTTGGCTGGCAGAGTTTTTTTTGCGGGTGTTTGCTCCTGTTTTTTCTGTTGCCTTCCCTGGCCCATGCTCTTAGCGCCGACCTTGAAGTTGAAACGATTCTGCGCAGTTTCGAACGTGATGTTCCGCTTGAGGGAAGCTCCAATGTTTTGCCGGGATACGGCTACCTTAAGTTTGATGTCAAGAATATTTCTCAGGCCAATCTCAGCTTTCACGGCTATGGTTGGGGCCGTTACGATGCGGCTGACAGCAAATTTTACGATAGTCGCTCTAAGGGTGAATTGCTCTACGGTTACGTTGAGTATCATCGGCAATTCAGTACTCTGCGTGCCCGTGTTGGTCGAATGCATATCTTTGAGGGGGTGGCCAATGAAACCCTCGATGGTTTTTGGGCTGCGGGCAACTTGACCGCGAAAATTTCTGCTTCCGGCTATGCAGGCCAACCGGTCGGACTCAGTTCAACAAATGGTCGCAGCAGCGACACGCTGTTTGGCGGTCGTATCGCCTATGCCGGGAATGATAATTTTGAACTGGGTGGTTCTGCCAAGTTTTCTAATAATGATGGCAATAGTGCCGACAGTATGCTTGGGGTCGATCTGATCTACTATCTGCCGAAAGAGATGAGCCTGTTCGGCTATTCAAAGTTTAATACCGACCAGTCTGGCTTTGCCGAGCATTCCTGGGAACTGCGTATCCCTTTTGAAACTATCGAGATAAAACCCTATTTGCAGTATTACGCTTATGACAGTTATTTCGGGACGGGAGCCAAGGCAAAATTGCCGTTTCGCAACCTGGCCAAAAGTGGAGAATCCCTGGGAATTTATGGTGTAGATACTTTTTGGCGAAAGTCTGAAGAATGGAATTTTGGCACCAAATTTAAATACTATAGTTATGATCAGAATGAGAGCTCGGAATACCTTGGCTTAGCGGTAAATTTTTTGGGTGAAGAGCGAACTCAAAGCGGCGGCGAACTTGGCTATATGAAGGGAGATGCCGCGAATAACAACTATCTGTTACTGCGCCTTTTTACCTATCAGGACCGATTACCCAAACAATATTGGGCAGCATTTCTGTCAGGCGATCTGGTCTATGCCCTCTATGATAAATCGATCAATGGCAAGGATTCTTCACTCTTCCTCTCTTTGGGGGTGGGGAAGCATTTCTGGAATGACGCTCTCGATCTGAAACTTTCAGCGGATTACAGCTCTGATCCCTTTTACTCCTCTGATTTCCGAGGAACGCTCTCGGCTACTGTCTATTTCGGTCGAGGGTTATAAAATGAGAATATTTGGAGGATATCTAATGGTCAGAAATATCGGTTTGTTCTTGCTCGTTGTGGGTATTTTTCTGCTCTCTGCCTGCGCCTTGGAGAAGACCGGCTACACCCCGCCCGAAAAGCATCCGGTCGATGCTGAACTGCCGCCAAAACCACCGATTTGTATCGATTGTCATGAGGCCCGCGATGAAAATTTTAACTGGGCACAATTTAACCACACGATCTATTTCGGACAAGATCATCGTCAGCAGGCGTACCGTCAGAACCGAGTCTGCAGCATGTGTCATACCAGTAGTTTTTGCAGTGATTGTCATGGTACCCGTGTAGAACTGAAACCGAGTGATAGAAACCCGACGCAGACCTACAGACGCATGCAGCATCGTGGTGATTACCTTTCCCGTCATCGCATTGATGGCCGGGTCGATCCTTCCTCTTGTTTTCGTTGCCACGGCAACCCGAAAACCGCCGCAAATTGCGCTCGTTGTCACGGCTAGATGCTGCCAGGGAGACTGATAATTATGAAAAATTCAATGTTGATTTTGGTTATCTGAAAAATATGATTGAAGGCAGCTTCATGTCACGCCCCAATACCATCGTTGTCCCAGGCAGTAAAATGGTACTGGCTATGGAAGTCATTTTGACTCCCATCATTCATGGATTACTGGAAGCACGTGGCGTGTAA
>JAKIUS010000118.1 GCA_021647445.1 Geopsychrobacter sp.
CTGAACGGTCCCACCCAGATAATCACCACGCCGTTCTTTGCGAATCACCGAATCGTAAATTTGTCCGGTGGTAAAGTTCGATTTTTTAGACAGGAGCGCCGAGGTAAAACGCTCGTAATGCCCAAGGTCGAGATCGGTTTCGGCACCATCATCAGTGACAAAGACCTCGCCATGCTGAAAAGGACTCATGGTTCCGGGGTCAACATTGATATAGGGGTCCATTTTCTGCATCGACACCTTGAGGCCTCTCGCCTCCATCAATGCCCCGATCGACGCGGCGGCCAGCCCTTTTCCGAGGGACGAAACAACACCACCGGTGACAAAGAGGAACTTCGTCTTCATAGCCTGAATCTGCTCCTTGAACGATAAAATAGAGGTTTAGCCTGAAGTCCTCGCGAATACGCCAACAACCATCCCGCCAGGTTCAGCCCGAAAGAGGTGATGTTACACAAAAAAGCGCCCCGAGGAAAGGGCTGAACGACTAAATTTCAGTCTGATTTTTTCGTCGCGCTAAAGAATGCCTTCGAGTGGAGTTTCAAATCCCAAGTCAACCAATCCCTTCCACCTGCATCAGGACTTCGACACGTTGTAGATCCTCAGGGGTATCAACGCCGTGACAAACAGATTTCGTTGTGGCCACGTAAAGGTCGATACCGTTCTCCAGCGCACGCAATTGCTCAAGGGACTCGAGAATCTCAAGTGGGGTCTGGACCAGTTGCGGATAGCTGAGTAAAAATTCACGCCGATAGACATAGAGCCCGATATGCCGCTTGGCTCCCAGTTCAGCAAGCCGGTTTTCAAGTTCAGCCCCCGACATGCCACGTGGATGGGGAATCGGCGCCCGTGAGAAATAGAGCGCACGATTATTCTTATCGCAGACCACCTTAACAACATTGGAGCTCAAATAATCCTCGACATCATCAATCCGGCTGCACAGGGTTCCCATCTGTAACGCCACATCCTTGAGCAAAGGGCGCACCGCTTCATCGATCATCCGAGGGACAATCAGCGGTTCATCCCCTTGCACGTTAACGATGAGATCACTCTCAATCACCGCCGCCACTTCGGCAAGGCGGTCGGTTCCGGAAGGATGATCCCCACGTGTCATCATCACCTCACCGCCGAATTGCTTCACGCAATCAAAAATCCGATCATCATCAGTAGCAACAATCACCCGATCGATCGTTTGAGCCGCAACCGTCCGGCGATAGACATGCTCGATCATCGACATACCAAGGATTTTGGCCAACGGCTTACCCGGAAAGCGGGTCGAGGCATAACGGGCAGGGATAACAGCGGTCACTTGCATCGCTTAACTCCAGCGGAAAAATAGTAAAGAGACAGAGAATACTGACCCGATTTTATCCGCCTGTCAACGGCGGGGAGACAGCCAAGAGACAGAGGGCTTTAGAGCCATTCCCTTGCGTAAGCAGAGAGGGATTGCAGTTCAGGCGCGCCTTGGTTATATTTGCCGTCCGACTTAGCTATAGGAGAAAAGATATGATTACCGACATCAGCCCGATTGACGGGCGTTACGCATCGAAAGTCACCCCGCTCACCGAATGTTTTTCTGAATACGCCCTGCTTAAAAATCGGGTTAAGGTTGAAGTCATGTGGCTGCTCGCCCTGTGCAAGGAGAGCGGGATTCCCGAATGTCGTGCGGTGACCGACCTAGAAGAGAAGCAACTGCGCGCTATCATCACCGATTTCTCTCCACTAGAAGCCGAGAAGATCAAGAAGATCGAAGCGGTAACCAACCACGACGTCAAGGCGGTCGAGTATTATCTAAAAGAACAGATCGACGGAACGACCCTCGCTGACCTGTCGGAGTTCATCCATTTTGCCTGCACCTCAGAAGACATCAACAACCTGTCCCATGCCCTGATGCTCAAGGACGGCGGCGGCGCTCTTGCCCCCTTGCAAGCTCAGATCATCGATATCATTAAAAAGCTGGCGAAACAGTTCAAGAATGTCTCAATGCTGGCTCGCACCCACGGGCAGACAGCTTCGCCAACCACCATCGGCAAGGAGCTGGCGGTTTTCGCCGCGCGTCTGCAGAAACAAAGCAATTGCATCGCCAGGGTTGAGCTACTCGGCAAACTTAACGGTGCAGTCGGTAACTTCAACGCGCACCTCTCAGCCTATCCGCAAATCGACTGGCCGCAGCTCACCAAAAACGTCATCGAAGGGGAATTAGGTCTGGTACAGAATCAATTCACCACCCAGATCGAGCCGCACGACTACATGGCCGAACTGTTCGACGCTATGGCGCGCTGGAACACCATTCTCACCGATCTCAATCGCGACCTCTGGACCTATATATCAATGGCTTATTTCGGCCAGAAAACCGTCAAGGGCGAGATCGGGTCCTCGACTATGCCGCATAAGGTCAACCCCATCGACTTCGAAAACTCCGAAGGGAATTGCGGCCTGGCGAATGCCCTGTTCGGACATCTTGCCGCCAAACTACCGATCTCACGCTTGCAACGTGACCTGACGGATTCAACGGTATTACGTAATATGGGGGTCGGTTTCGGTTACAGCATGATCGCCTACCATTCAACCATCAAGGGTCTCGGCAAGCTGAAGCTCAATGAGCAAAATATGACCAAAGATCTCGACAACGCCTGGGAAGTCATGGCGGAACCGATCCAGACGGTGATGCGCAAAGCGGGCATCGAAAAGCCATACGAAAAACTGAAGGAGTTGACCCGCGGTCAGAAGATCGATAGCGAGACAATCCGTCAGTTCGTCGAGGGGCTGCCACTAAGCGATGAGGACAAACAACGTTTGCAGGAGATGAGCCCGACGAGCTATGTCGGTATGGCGGCGAAGATTGTCGATCTGCTCGACTGAAATTAAAACTTCAAAAACCCCAGATTCCCTTGTGCCTCTGGGGTTTTTTTTCTTCTGTTTGCAGCCATGAAGATTCATATCTGTTAAACTCTCGTGAGAGATCCAGAAAATAATTAGCTACCGCTAACAACAAGCCAAAAATGAGCATCGGAAGAACAGAACGGATTAAGCCGTAGAATCTGTACTGAATAAAATTTTATCAATCCTGCTGCAATTTATTCACTGATGAGAAACCCGATGACACTGCTGCGCCAGAGATTCAACCCCCTCATTATCCTGCTGACAGGACTGCTGCTCGTGCTCTGTCTCAGCAGTTCCGCCCTGGCGGATCATACCAACAAAGCACCACGCCACATCCTATTGCTCAACTCCTATCATCAATCCATGACCTGGGTGAGCAAGATCGTCCAGGCAGTCAACGACGAGCTTCAACCGGACCGTAACAATCTGGTGGTGCACATCGAGAACATGGACACCAAACGTTTCCATGATCCGGAATATTTGCAATCCCTTTACCGTTATTACCAACAGAAATATCGTCAAACAAAATTCGAGCTGATCCTCTCCTCGGACAACAACGCCTTCGATTTTCTGCGTCAGCATCGGGATGAACTCTTTCCCGGCGTTCCGGTCGCCTTTTGCGGCGTCAATTTTTTCAAACAGGAACAACTCACAGGACACACTAATTTCACCGGCGTCGAAGAGGTCTTTGACGCTGCAGCCACCCTGCGCACCGCCCTGAAGAATCATCCTGAGACCCGTGAAGTGCTGATCATCAATGACTATCTGAAAACCGGCCGGGCTTGGGAGAAGACAATCCGGCAGCAATTAGCCCCCTTCGCCCAGAGGGTTAAGCTTAATTACGTCAACAATCTCAGCTTAACCGAACTCGAACAACAGATTGCCTGCCTGCCCGCCGACAGCATTCTGCTGCTCGGCGTCTATTTTTCGGACCGTGAAGGTCGCTATCTTACCTACGAGAGGGTCGGCGCGATGTTGGCCAGGTTCAGCAAGGTGCCGGTCTATTGCCTGCTCGAATTTAACATCGGCACCGGAGTGGTCGGCGGTAACGTCATCAGTGGTTACTATCAGGGCAGAACCATGGCCAAACTGGGAAAACGCATTCTACAAGGCGAGACCGCTGGCCAGATACCGGTCCTGCATAAGGGAGCCAACCGCAACATTTTCGACTTCAAACAGCTACAACGCTTCAATATCAACCCGGCCCAACTCCCCAGCGATCACATCATCATCAATCAACCCTATTCGATTTATCAAGAATACCTTGGGATTATCTGGGTGACCATCGGGTTTATAAGCTTGTTACTACTGACGATTATCGCCCTTCTGCTCAGCAACACCCGGCGGCGCAAGGCGGAATTTAAGCTTAGCAACAGTGAACAGAAACTGCGCGGACTCTTCGATCAGGCCTTTGAAATGATGGGATTACTCGCCCCGGACGGCATTCTGCTCGATGCCAATCAATCAGCACTTGAGCTTATCGGCTAAAACAAAGAGGCTGTTATCGGCAAACCGTTCTGGGACACGGGTTGGTGGCCCGCACAACCTGAAATGCAACAGCAGATCCATGAGGCGATCTCAAGAGCAGCCAAGGGCGAAACCGTCCGTTTTGAGACAACCCACCACTCGACAAACGGTCATCTGCGCGCCATAGATTTTTCACTACGCCCCTTACGTAACGCCAAAAATGAGATCATCTACCTGATCCCCGAGGGTCGCGATATCAGCGATCGCAAGAGGATGGAACGCGCATTAAGTCGTAGCAAAGAAAGATTGTCAACCGCCTTGCGGGCTGCCAATGACGGCTTGTGGGACTGGTTGATCGAAACCGATGATAGTTATTTCAACCCGACCTATTACACTATGGCCGGATACGAACCGGATGAATTCCCTGCAGCAATCGATGAGTTCATTAAACGAATACACCCTGACGACAGAGAACGAGTTAAGAACGATATCAACGCCCACATCGCAGGCGATAGCTCCCAATATCGCTCGGAGTTCCGCTTCAAACACAAAAATGGTGACTGGATGTGGATTCTGTCTCGCGGTGAAATCATTGAACGTAACAAGAACGGTACTCCGCGTCGCATGATCGGCATACACAGCGACATCACCTCAATAAAAGAGAATGAATATCAACTTGCCAAGGCCCAGAGCTATATCCGAAATATTCTCGATTCGATGCCATCGATGCTCATCAGTGTCGATCCCGATGGTCGCATCACTCAGTGGAATCTGGAAGCCGAAAAGAATACCGGTACCAGTGCAGTTGACGCCAAAGGAAAATTGCTTATCGATGTTCTGCCTCAATTAAAAAACCAGATGGAACAGGTCAAGATCGCGCTCAAGGATCGCCGCCCCCATCGCCAGACCAAGGTTGTCGGCGACGGGGAGAATCAGGCCCATTACAGCGACATCACAATCTATCCATTGATTGCCAACGGTATCGATGGCGCGGTCATCCGCGTCGATGATGTTACGGAACGGGTCTATCTTGAAGAGATGATGATTCAATCGGAAAAAATGCTCTCGGTTGGTGGCCTTGCCGCAGGCATGGCGCATGAAATCAACAACCCCCTGGCGGGCATACTTCAGGCATCCCAAGTGCTCCTCAATCGTCTACGCAAGGATCTGCCCAAAACCCGGAAGATCGCTCAGGAGGTCGGTATTGAACCTGAGAAAATCCGCGCATACCATGAACGTTTGAATTTTGAACCGATGCTAAACTCAATCCATGAATCAGGCAATCGCGCTGCGCGAATCGTTGAAAATATTCTTAATTTCAGTCGCAAGAGCGATGCGCTGATGCACCCGGAGAACTTGCCACGCCTTCTCGATAAGACCCTGGAACTGGCCGCCAATGACTTCGATCTCAAGAGCAGATACGACTTTCGCAAGATCGAGGTCGTCCGCATCTACGCCAAC
>JAKIUS010000119.1 GCA_021647445.1 Geopsychrobacter sp.
CAAGGAGCGAAAGGCCTGGATGGCGCAGACTCTGCGTCTCTGTGATAACCCCCGTTTGGAAGGGGATAAGTTGTTGATTCGTTTTGATAATCCTGCGGATTGCACCGTGTTGTCCGAGCGGGATAACCTTCAGGCCCTTACCACCTATTCCCAGGATTTTTTCCAGGCAGAAATGGTGGTGGATGTCTGTGCTCTTGGAACCCATTCGGATGATGGCGAGGGTACAAGTCCCAGGGAGGAACGCCGGGCATTGGCCAGTGACCCGCTGGTGGAATTGGTCACGGATATCTTTGACGGCAAGGTTGTGGGGATTCGCACCGGACCTAAGTTTAGGTAGGCCAGGGTGTAAACTCTTCCCCTTACTAGAGAACCAACGGACGTGCGGCTTTAACCGCGCACAAAAAACACAAAAAAATAAAAAGTAAACGTGGTCATTAAAACACCAGAAAAAAGAGGGATAAGCTTATGGATATGTCGAAAATTATGGAACAGGCTCAGCAGTTCCAACATAAAATGACAGAGATGCAGGCCGAAGTCGCCAAGAAAACCGTAACCGCCACCGTGGGTGGTGGCATGGTTACCGCTGTGGTGAATGGTAAGCACGATGTGGTAAGTCTCACTATTGATAAAGAGGTAATCAACCCCGATGATCCGGGAATGTTACAGGATCTTGTGGTTGCTGCCGTCAATGAGGCCATGGGCCAGGCCAAAGAGATGATTCAGGCCGAGATGGGCAAACTCACTGGTGGTATGGGGCTTGATATTCCCAATATGTTTGGTTGATTTTTGAGAAGTTGAGATCGGGGATTGATAAGAAATAACCAGTAAAGTTATGCTCGAGGAACCGGACGTACGGCTTTAGCCGTGCAAAAAACGAGAATGCCCGGTATTTTTTTAAGTAAACAACTTAACCGTAAACCGCTCACACCATGTCCATCAATGTCGTACCGCAAGCCCTGGAAAAACTGATCGAAAGCTTGAGAAAGCTCCCTGGCATCGGCCAAAAAACAGCAACCCGTCTGGCTCTGCACCTTTTGCGCAAACCGGTGGCTGAGGCCCGTGGTTTGGCCCGGGATATTCAAGGTCTGCATGAGTCTATCAGGCTCTGCTCCAATTGCTTTGCCTTTTCCGAGCAGGATCCGTGCGCCATCTGTGCCGATACCCGGCGCGACCCCAAGCAGGTCTGTGTGGTGGAGGAGCCCGGTGATCTTATGGCCATAGAGAAGACAGGGACATATAAGGGGAAGTACCATATCCTGCACGGTGTTTTATCCCCCATGGATGGTATCGGGCCCGGTGAAATCAAGGTTGATGCGCTGGTTACCAGGGTGCGTAATCAGGAGGTTGAAGAGGTGCTGATTGCCACAAGTTCAACTGTTCCTGGGGAGGCCACTGCGTCCTATTTGGTGAACCGCTTGCAGTCCACCGGCGTTAAAGTGACCCGTCTTGCCTGTGGGATTCCCATGGGCATGGATATTAAGTATGCGGATGAGTTGACCTTGGCCAGTGCGATACGGAGTCGGCAAAAGGCATGATACATAGGGTGTTTGCCGGATCAATGCCTGACCTTTTCCGTTGACAGTTTTTTTCTTTGTTGGTATCTAGATTCCCTTTGATTTTAAGTGAATTCCTTTTTATAAGGTATGATCATAAATTTAATGATTTCCTGAATAACTGTTTTCAGGACGTACATATAGACTCGTAGCTCAGTGGGAGAGCACTACACTGACACTGTAGGGGTCGGCGGTTCAATCCCGCCCGCGCCTACCATTCGACAAAATTTATATTTGGATCAACTTCGAGGCATCGCTTAAGATGCCTCTTTTTGTTTCGGGAGTTTGCTATGGCGACAATAAATATTGAACTGCCTGATGGCTCAGTTCGGGACGTTGAGGCCGGATCAACCCCCTATGATGTGGCATTGTTGATCGGTGAAGGTCTGGCGCGTCAGTCGGTCGCGGCCCGCTTCGAGGGCCAGATCATCGAGATGTCTGCCCGGTTGGAAACTTCGGGCAAGCTGTCGCTCATCACGTTCAATTCTCCCGATGCTCTACCGATTCTGCGTCATTCCTGTGCTCACCTGATGGCGCAGGCGGTGAAGAGTCTCTATGGCGATGAGGTTCAGGTCACAATCGGTCCCTCCATCGATAATGGCTTTTATTACGATTTTTTCAGCGAGAAGAAGACATTTTCTCCCGAAGATTTTGCGACCATTGAAAAGAAAATGGCCGAATTGGCCAAGGCGAATCTACCGATCACGCGTGAAGAGGTGACCAGCGCCGAGGCGATTGCGCTCTTTAAGTCGATGGGCGAAGATTACAAGGTCGAGTTGATTGAAGATCTAGGCGTCACCGATGTCAGTCTTTACCGTCAGGGGGACTTTGTCGATCTCTGCCGTGGTCCCCATCTCCCGCGTACCGGTCTGCTCAAGGCCTTTAAACTGACCAGTGTCGCCGGGGCTTATTGGCGGGGCAGCGAAAAAAATGCGATGCTGCAGCGTCTTTACGCGACCGCTTTTGCCGACAAGAAACAGCTGAAGCTACACCTGGCACGAATTGAAGAAGCCAAGAAGCGCGATCACCGTAAGCTCGGGCGTGAGCTCGATCTGTTTTCGTTCAGCGAAGAAGCTGGGGCGGGCTTGGTAATCTGGCATCCCAAGGGAGCCATGCTGCGGAACTTGATTGAAGATTTTGAGCGCAAAGAGCACTTAAAACGTGGGTACGATCTTGTCGTTGGTCCGCAAATTCTCAAGACCGAGTTGTGGAAAACCTCCGGTCATTACGAGAATTACCGCGATAATATGTATTTTACCGAGATCGACGAACAGAGCTATGGCATCAAGCCAATGAACTGTCTGGCGCATATGCTGATCTTTAAATCGAAGATCCGTTCCTACCGTGATCTCCCGCAGCGTTATTTCGAGCTTGGTACCGTTCATCGCCATGAGAAATCGGGTGTTCTGCACGGACTTTTTCGGGTGCGTGGCTTTACTCAGGATGATGCTCATATCCTCTGCCGACCGGATCAAATTGATGCCGAGGTCAAAGGGGTAATGAAATTTGTTCAGGATGTTGCCGGAATCTTCGGTTTCGAGTACTGTATGGAGCTTTCGACCCGTCCTGAAAAGTCGATCGGCTCGGATGAGGATTGGGAGCGGGCGACCAGCGCCTTACGCTCCGCGTTGGAGGATAGTGGACAGTCTTTCGAGGTCAATGAAGGCGATGGTGCTTTTTACGGGCCCAAGATCGATGTAAAGCTGAAGGACGCGCTTGACAGGGAATGGCAGTGTGCTACTATCCAGTGCGATTTTACTCTGCCGGATCGCTTCGATTTAAACTATATCGGTGCCGATGGTGAAAAACATCGCCCAGTCATGTTGCACCGTGTGATACTCGGTTCTATCGAGCGTTTTATCGGGGTTTTGATTGAGCACTATGTCGGAAATTTTCCGCTTTGGCTTTCCCCGGTGCAGGCTGTCGTTCTAAATGTGACGGATAATCAGGCACAATATGTTCAGCAGGTCGAAGCGCAATTGCGTGAAGCCGGTATTCGTGTCCAGTCTGATCTGCGCAATGAGAAGCTCGGGTTTAAAATTCGTGAAGCGCAGATGAACAAGGTCCCGTATATGCTGGTCGTCGGTGATCGTGAAATGGATGAGGGGAAGATCGCCCCGCGTTTCCGCGATGGCTCATCGCTCGATCCGATGACGGTTGATGAATTTATCCGCTTTGCTGCGGATGAGGTTAAGAGTTTTCACTGATATTTATTGAGTGGAGATCCTGTCGGTCAGGTTCTCTTCTTGTGTTGGTTGGGTGGCACGCAGTTCGTGTACGTGCCGTTGCGAAGGTGATGGAGAGAAGGAGTCAGGCCCATAGCTAAGCAGGAGACAAACATCAACGATGCAATTCGTGCCGTTCAGGTTCGGGTTATCGATGACGAAGGAAATCAGCTCGGTATCTTGAGCACCTCGCTTGCCTTGCATACGGCCTCCGAGCGTGGTCTTGACCTGGTCGAGGTTTCACCTCAAGCTGATCCGCCAGTTTGCCGCATTATGGATTTTGGTAAGTATAAATACCAAATGGCCAAACGGGCTTCTGAAGCACGCAAGAAGCAGGTGCGTGTTGAATTAAAAGAAGTCAAGATGCGACCCAAGACTGATTCGCATGATTTTCAGTTTAAAATAAAACATGCCCGGCGTTTTCTTGAAGAGGGGAACAAGGTCAAGCTGACCATCATGTTCCGCGGTCGTGAAAACGCCCATCCTGAGCAAGGCATGATGCAACTCGATCGCGCCGTAGAAGCTTTGAAAGATTTGGGGCAGGTTGAATCCAAACCCAGCAAGATGGGTCGCTTTATGACGATGGTTGTTGGCCCACTTAAAAAATAGTGTCGCAATTACCCTGCGACAAGACGAGTGTACAGGAGTAAAAGAATGCCTAAGATCAAGACAAACCGAGGCGCTGCGAAGCGCTTTCGTAAGACCGGAACTGGCCGTATCCGCCGCAATAAGGCATATACCAGCCATATTCTGACCAAGAAATCGACCAAGCGTAAGCGTGAACTGCGTCAGGGAACCCTGATTCATAAGGCAGATGAGCGTAATATTGCACGCTTGATTCCCTACCTCTAGGGAGACACAATCGCTGTGAACTGTGGGGACCATCTCCCCCTGCAGAACCGGAAGCGGCTTACGCCGCATGCGTAAAACCCATTATCTATTGAAGGAGCAAGAGAGATGCCAAGAGTAAAAAGAGGCTTTAAAGCCCGTCGTCGTCGGAATCGCGTACTGAAGCTGGCCAAAGGGTACCGGGGCGCCCGGAGTAAACTCTTCCGGTCGGCCACCGAAGCCGTTGATCGGGGTCTGAACTACGCTTTTCGTGACCGCCGCGTTAAAAAACGGGATTTCCGTGCGCTGTGGATTGCGCGCATTAATGCCGCTGCCCGCGAGAATGGAATATCCTACAGTCGTTTGATCCATGGTCTGAAACTGGCCTCAGTCGGCCTTGATCGTAAGATTATGGCTGAACTGGCTGTGACTGATCCTGCCGCCTTTGCTACCGTTGCTGAAACAGCAAAGGCCAAATTGCAGTAGATCAACTGTTGCCGAATCAGGGAGGCAGGGCTCTTGTGCCTTGTCTCCCTTTTTTCATTTAGGCCCCATGAAAACGATAGTCCTGACAGCCGTCAACTGTCATTTGTCCACTAAAATCTCAAAAGCCCTTATCGCATGGATTGTTTTATGAAGGATCGATTGCAAAACCTGGAGAAGGATGCACTCGCGGCCATTGCTAGTGCTGAGACTACTGCCGCCTTACAGGATATCCGTGTTGCCTACCTGGGGAAAAAGGGTGCAGTGACCGATATCATGAAAGGGATGCGTGACCTTTCGGCGGAACAGCGCCCGGTGATTGGTGCCCTGGTAAACAGTATGAAAGCGAATCTTGAGAGCGCCTTTTCTGACCATGGTGCGGTCCTGCAGAAGTCTGCTGTCGCCGAGCGGATCGCGTCAGAGAAGATCGACGTTACGCTTCCTGGACGTCAATCCTTCAGCGGTTCAAAGCATCCGGTTACGCTGGTTACCGAAGAGATCGTTGAGATCTTCAGCCGTCTCGGTTTCGCCGTCGAAGAAGGACCGGAGATCGAACAGGATTTCTACAATTTCGAAGCGCTCAATATCCCGAAAGATCATCCGGCTCGTGACATGCAAGATACCTTCTATATCGACGATGAAGTGGTCTTGCGTACGCATACCTCGCCGGTTCA
>JAKIUS010000120.1 GCA_021647445.1 Geopsychrobacter sp.
CCAGACATAGGTGCTCCCCTCGACCTTTTCGGTGTCGGCATCCTCCGCCGCATAGTAGCCACCTTGTGGGTCACGCATTTTATTCTGCAGGTAGTCGAAAATCTCACGCGCAGTTTCTGCATAGGCCTGTTGGCCGGTCAGCCTGTAGGCCGCAAGGTAGACTGACGCCAGACCGGCTTGATCGTAGAGCATTTTTTCGAAGTGAGGCACCAGCCACTCGTTGTCGGTCGAATAGCGGTGAAACCCGTACCCGAGCTGATCGTAGATGCCGCCGTTGCGCATGGCGGTCAGGGTTTTCTCGACCATTGCCAGCAGGTGGGGATCTTGCTGGGTCTGATAACGCTGCAGCAGAAAAGCCAGTTGGTGCGGCCGCGGAAACTTGGGAGCGCTGCCGAAGCCACCCCATTTGGAATCAAACTCGGTGCTCATCTGCGCTGTCGCCTGTGGCAACAGGCTGGGGTCAAATGGTGATGCTGCGGCAGATGGCGACATTTGGGCCAGAAACTGACGGGCATCACTGCTTAGTTTCTGCGGATGATCGGCCCAGGCGGCGGCAATCTGCGGCAGCAGATCAACCATACCGGGCCTATTGTAGCGCCCCTCTTTCGGCAGGTAGGTCGCGGCGAACAAGGGGACCTTGTCCGGGGTCATGATGATTGTCAGCGGCCAGCCGCCTTGGCCGGTCAGGCGGGTGGCGACCTGCATGTAAAATTGATCGATGTCGGGGCGTTCTTCGCGATCAACCTTGATCGCGACAAAATCCTTGTTCATCAAGGCCGCGACCTCTTGATCCTCGAAGCTCTCATGCTCCATCACATGACACCAGTGGCAGGTCGAATAGCCGATGGAGAGAAAAATCAAGCGCTGCTCTTTTTTGGCTAAGGCAAAGGCCTCATCGGACCAGGGGAACCAGTCAACCGGGTTCTTCGCATGCTGCAACAGATAGGGGCTGAGTTCGTTCTGCAACCGGTTGGCAAAGGCCGGTTGCGGTACCACGGCCAGTAACACCGAAGCAAGACAGAGTGGGGTAAAGAAGGGATAAAATGACATGACTGCTCCTGTTGAAGATTGTGCTAACAAGTATAACCTTTTTGGTCATTGATATGTCAAAGAGGCAGAGGCCCACATCCGGTCCTGTCAGGTTTCGTTGTCCCCCATTCGGTTGTCCCATTGAATTTTTGCTTAGCCATCTCAAGAGAATTTGCGAGTTCATCAAATAAAATATGAACATCAAATGTCACCTCTTCATATTGGCTTAAGGTTTCGGTTGCATCCTGCAACTCTCAGCAGAGAGTTAAAATTAAAAATCGATATTTTCCACCCATAAATCCTGATGCAACCTGGTGATGATGCCTTGTATCCACTCGATATTTCAGGGGTTTTCAGTGTGTGCTGGGCTTCGTGGCTCCTGGCATTATTTTAAGTGACCACATATAGAAGGATTGATGGGGAAAATGAAGAAAGACTTAAGACCATGAATGGCATCAGGAAGCTTGGCTTCATTCTGATTTTGGTTTTTGTGGGCGGCTGCGCGGGTTATCAGCCCCAGCCGATCACCGCCGCCGCCATTCAGAAGCAATTTCAGCCACCAAGCGCTGAGGCGCTACACCTGCTTGCCAGCCAGATTGTTCACCCGCTGCTGCCACCACTGGAATTAAAACCGAATGAGGGGCTCTCTCCCGATAGCGCCGCTATTATTTCCGTTCTGTTGAATCCAGCTCTGCGGGCACTTCGCGACCAACGAGCGGTATCGAATGCTCAATTACTTGATGCTGGTCTGCTCCCTAATCCGGTGCTGAGTTACAGTCTTGATCTGCCGGTCGGAGGTCAAGGTGGACGAGTTAATGCCTACGGTCTGGGTTTAAATTGGCAGATTTCAGCACTCATTACACGTGCCACCCGCAACAAAGGGGTGCGGGCGCAAAATGCCGAGATCGCGTTGGATATCGCCTGGCAGGAGTGGCAGGTTGCTCAGGCGGCTAAAGCCGCAGTGTATCAGTTGGTAAGTTTGCAGCGACAAAAGGTCCTTGCCAGGCAGGACACAGGACAACTGCTTAAGAACCTTAACCATGTGAGGGATGCCGTCGCTGCGGGGGCTCTTGATACTCGGATTTGGCGCGCAACAAGGCGGGGCTGGCAACAGGCCCGTGAGACCGAGCTGGATCTTGCAAATCAGGAGGAGCACCAACGATTACGGCTCCAACGCTTACTCGGAATGCCAAGCGATCGTCCGCTGGATCTGCAGCAGGGGCTTCAGTTATCCAACAGGGTTGAACTGCCTGAAAAAAAGGTTCTGTTGCAGGGCTTAGAACAGAGACGGTTAGATCTTCTGGCCTTGCGGCGTGGCTATGAAAGCCAGGAAGCCGCTGTTCATGTGGCTATCTTACAGCAGTTTCCCAATATCGGTATCGGGCCGACTTTCAGCCGGGACACAGATAGTTTGAAAACAACCGGTTTTAGCCTGGAGATCAGCCTGCCTATCTTTAACCACAACCAGGGCAAGATTGCGATTGCGCGAGCAACCCGGCAAAAACTTTTTGATGAGTATGCCAATCGCCTGTTCGAAGCGGATTCGGACATCGATCTACTCCTGTCGGGGATCGGTTTTACCAATCGGCAAATTGCTCTGGCCCAGGATAACGCAGCGACCTTAAATCGCCGTTTACAGCATTCCCAAGTGGCTCTCGACGAGGGCCGAACCGATGCCCTGTCGCATGCGACGCTCTGGAGTGACTACTTAAGGGCTCAGATGAAGGTTATGAGCCTGAAAGGGCAATTAGCCCAGTCTCTCGTGGCACTACAATTGGCGGCGGGTTTTTACGCAATTCCATCAGCAAACCCGGTGCCAATTGTTACGCCAACGGGAATCAAACAAGGACAAACCTTATGACCCTTAAGCCAACATTCCTGTTCAGCCTGATCGTTTTAATGGGCGGTCTGATTTTACCCCTGTGGGCTTTGCCGGGTTGCGCTGTCGCAGAGGCGGCCCCCCGCGCCGGAGAAACTCAAGCGGATTCGCCACTGATCAGTCTGGCCCGGCCAGAATTGCGGATCTTCACCCAACAGATCCCTTTTGAAGGCCAAGTCGAAGCCAAAAAGACTACGACCCTAACCGCAACGCTGACCGCACAGATTACGGCAATCAAGGTTGAGGATCAGGCCCGGGTTAAAGAAGGGCAGTTGCTGGTACTGCTGGGTGGTTATCAGGTGACCGGGGAGCGCAGCCGACTGACAACTGAGGTTGAATCTTTGAAAGCTCAGCTCGAGCTGGTGCGGCAGACGCAACAACGCGTCAAAAAGAATTTACAGGCGCAACTGGCGACCAATGATCAGCTGGTGGCGGTGCAAAGTTCTTTAATCAAAATTGAAACTCAATGGCAGCAAACGCAGGCGAAGCTGGCGCTCTTCGAGAAGAGCTTGCGCATCACCGCGCCCATAAGTGGCACCTTCACTCGACGACAGGCCAGTGTGGGACAGCGAGTCAACGCCGGACAACTGATTGCCGAAATCATCGATACCGATCAGCTGCGTATCGCGGCATTTATTGTGCCACCTGTGGGTCTTGAGCTTCAGGGACGGGTCGTCAGGATTCGTTGGGACGAAAAGCAGCCGGTTATGCGCGGCATCGTCCGTAGGGTGCTGCCTCAGGACAGTAACACGGGCGCACTGAAAATCTGGATCGAAGCTGAGCAGCTTGAGCGGCGGCTGCGACCTGGCCAAACGGTTGCGGGGAGAGTGATGCTAACGGCCAGAACAAAATCTCTGGCGATTCCGCAGTCCGCGATCATCTACGATTCAGCGGAAAACCCCACCATTTTTATTCCGAGCAACGGTGATTATGTCCCTCAACAGATTCAGTTGGGCCAGGTTGACGATGGTTGGGCGGAGGTTCTCTCCGGTCTGAGTACAGATCAGACCCTGGTCACCCAGGGAGCTTATGAGCTCTTTTATCGTAAGTTTAATGAACAGTTCAAGGTAGCGGATTAACCGATGCGTAGATTTTTACAGCTGACAATTTCTAATCCGGTCGCAGTTATCCTACAGGTGGTGATTGCCACCTGGGGTGGGGCCTTTGCCCTGTTGCACCTTCCAGTGGGGCTATTCCCCGGTCTGGATGTGCCGGTAGTGAATGTGATTACCCATTATCCCGGTGGGGCCGCCGAAGATGTGGAACTGCTGATTACGCGGCCTATAGAGGACCGGATCCGTAGCGTCCCCGGGGTACGACGCGTGTCCTCTACCTCGATTGACGGGATTTCGCAAGTGACAGCCGAGTTTGACTGGGGGTTACGGCTGACCGATGCCCGTCAACTGGTCCAGGCCGAATTGGCGCCAGTTCAACGTCAGCTACCCACTGGAGCCAAACCCCGGCTGGAAAATATCGGCACGACGCTACAGGAGGTCGTCGGATATGTTGTTACGGGGGGTGGCAGTCCGATGGTATTACGTACTGCGGTGCGCAATGAACTAGCCAGTCGCCTGATGAGCGTGAATGGTGTCGCCCATGTCGAGGTTCTTGGCGGTGACGAGCCCGCCTATATTGTGCGGCTCAAAGCGGGAGCCCTAACGCGTCAACACCTGACAATCAGCGCAGTTTCTGCCGCCCTGGCCAGATACAATCAGGTGGCGGCGGTTAATTTTATCGAGCGGGGAGCACGGGAGTATTTCATTCGAGGTGACAGTCGTTTACAAACGGTAGCAGATATCCTGGCCGTGCCGATTGTGAGCAATGGTATTCATTCCGTCCTGCTGAAGGATATCGCTGAAGTTCGGCCCGGTCGAGTTCCACGTCATTATCGGGTACAGGGTAATGGCCTGCCTGCCGTTGCCTTTATTGTCAGTAAACAGTCAAAAGCCAGCACGATCGGGGTCGTAGGGGAGATTGATCAGAAACTGGCAAGCCTCAAAAATCTGCTTCCGGCTGGCGCCAAAGTGCAAAAGTTTTATGATCAGGCGGATATTGTCAGTGAAGCCCGGGATGCCCTGTTTCATGATCTGCTCGTTGGAGCAATTCTGGCGGTAGCGGTTCTTTTCTTCTTCATGGGACCTCTGCGCGCAACCCTGATTGTAACCGCAACCATTCCGATTACCCTGCTGGCGACCCTGGCGGTTATGCAGCTCTTTGGTCAGACGCTCAATGTGATTACCCTTTCGGCGCTGACCCTGGCGGTCGGCATGGTGGTCGATGATGCCATTGTGGTGGCAGAGAGTGTGGTGCGGCACCTGCAGAGCGGAGAATCACCACAGGTTGCCAGTCTGGCTGGTGCGGTAGAAATCGCCGGACCGGATGTCTCGGGAACCTTGACGACAGTGGCGGCCTTTGCCCCTCTGCTGTTTTTGGGTGGTATCGCTGGTCTCTTCGTGCGTCCTTTCGGACTTGTCGTCAGTGTTGCTCTTTTAGCGTCACTCGTTGTCTCCCTGACCCTGGTGCCGATGCTTTTTGGCCACATCACATTGGTCGGCCGCCACACCGCCCTTGGGGCGCGTCTGCTGGACCGCCTTGATCGGGGTTTGCAGTGCGCCCTGTGTTATGCCTTTGGTCATCGTAAACTGGTGCTTCTGTTGGGGGTTCTAAGCTTGGGCTTAGGAGGACTCGCCGCCTGGCTGGGGCCGGTGGGTATTTTGCCGCCCATTGATGAAGGCGCCATCCTTATTGAATACGTCATGCCTCCAGGCACAGCGCTGAGTGAAAGCGACCGGATCGGCAAAATTCTGGAACAACAAGCGTTGGCCGAACCCGAT
>JAKIUS010000121.1 GCA_021647445.1 Geopsychrobacter sp.
GGAGAGGGGATCGTTTTTGTCCATAGCTGAAGATTCGCGCTAATCGGATCTGCTAATGCGGGTCATAAAAAACCCCCGTCAGGCTGACGGGGGTTTTTAGTGTTTGCTTCAACCGGAGCTTTAAGGCTCCGGTTGAAGCACTGTCGGATTATCTAGGGACGGGCAACCACATTGTCGTTTGCGGTATTTCCATCCTCCTGATACCAATCGGCCGCTTCGGGATAGGCGGAGAGGTCGATGGTGCCAGTCAAACTGCCGTTAACGATCCAATCGATGGAATCGAACAACAGACGGCGAGCATAGTCGCTGTTGTGGGCGAAGGCGCCAGGTTCGCGGTTCATCAGGTTCAGGTTGAAAGCAGCACCCAGGGTTTGTTCGTCTGCCCAAGTGGTGTAGGCATTGCCGAAGGTCTGGTCGCCGGTGACATTGGTGTTGTAGAAGTAAGGGTAGGCAGCCGAGTTGTAATAGATCGAACTGAGAGCCAGTTTATCGGTTAGAGCGGTAATTGCACTGGCGAAGCCGTCAGCCTGGGCGGCAAAGAGGGTTGGTGTCCAGGCGGGTTCTTCGGTGCCGTTGTGACAAACTGTACAGATTGTCGCCGGGGTGTCATCAATCGGGTCCCCGTTTGCATCCAAGGTAAAGGGGGTAAACCGATGGTTGGCACCGCTGCCATCTGCGGCGTCATGCATGTGACAGGCGGCACAGGGGCCGTGAGTTCCTGTCCCGGCGGCGGTTAGGCCGATGGTGTCATGCTCGAAGCCAGAGTTGGCATAGTTGAGACTGGCATATTCATAACCTGTGGTTTTGAAGAGCGTGCCAGCCGCTGCTAAGTAGTGAGAATTTGCGCTCCCAAAATTTTTGGTGAGCAGGGCAGCATTCCCTTTAATGTTCTGGCCGTTGTTGCGACCGGCATGGCAGGAAATACAAACATTGGAATCACCCGCATCGGGGAAAATAACCTGTGCGCCAGCACTATCTTTGTAATCGACGGTGATGGCTCCCGGAGTCAAAATCGCTGTATCGTTGCCATTATGGCAGCCGTAGCAATAGAGGACCTGATTTTTGCCTTTACCGAGGAAAAACTCGTTGGCTGTCTGGTCGTATCCGGTCGGATTTTTCAGGTAGTTATTAGCGCCTGTGGCGGTATGGCAGCGCTGGCAGGCCTGGCGACTGCCAGCCGTGGTCGCGGCATCGCCTTCATCCCAGTCGTAATGCTTCCAGGCATCTGATGTTTCATTGCCGTGGCCTGATTTAGCCCAGGCTAGAATTTGATCTGTGCCCGGGGTTGGAGAAGCTGCGGTGAATTTTGTGTCAGCGTTGTGACAGTTGCTACAAGAGTTGGGCAACCCCGGGAACTGTACACTTTGGCTCGGCCAGATTATGCGCAGGGTGTGACTGGCAATATCGCCTCGTATCACGGTTCCTGAACTATCTGTAACCTTGATCGCTGATTTAGCGGTCTTGGGCATGTGGCAATCGGTGCAATTCGCATCGTCGTGACCCATGACCGCCATTTCGTTAGCATGGTCTTTTACCGCATCAGTGACTGCTGTGGCGTTGTTACGCACATCACCGACCGTAAGGCTGCTAAAGTCGCCAGTACCGGCGTGACAGGTCAGGCAGAGTTTACTTCTGCTGTTGTTTGTAGAAGCAGGAATGCTCATATCGATGGGGACTGTGATGCCGTTTTCAACCAGTTCGGTGACGACCATGGAATCATTGGTTGCATCATGCATGTCGTGACAAACGAAGCACTCATGCTCGTTTTTGTCGGGGGAATGAGGACCGTAGTCGAGATCCTGTTGTTGTTGATGGTGGCTGGCCGAGACCAGAAAATCGTTGGAGGTCGGAGTGCCACCATAGTAGTCGCTGGTTTTTTCCGAGATATCGTAATACTCTTTCCAGTCGAGACCCGGCAGGTAGAGTTCGGCCTTGCCGTCAGAGCCGGTTTTGCTTGGATATGCGAGGGTGGTGCCCCCTTCGGTGTGTTTGCCCGCTCCGCGTGAATGACAGCGGTAGCAGACGTAGTTGCGGATGAGCAGGTTGTCTTTTTGATCGACGTTGCCATCTGCGTTTAAGTCGAGTGTGGTGGTCATGGAAGCGGGATTAACGATGTTGTCTTTGTTGGGCGAGGTGGCATGTTGACCACCGGGACCATGGCAGGCTTCACAGGAGACCGAAATATCGCTGTAACTCATGGTCCATTCGTCGCCAACCAGTGCCACAGTCAGTCCCGTGACATGGCAGCCCGCACAACGGCGTTCGTAAGAGTTGTTCTTGGTTGGAGGAACCGTTCCCGTGAGCAGAACTTTGCTAGAGTCGTACCATTTGCTTTCATCATAAACGACATATTTCTGGGTTTTGGCGTTGAACTGAACCGGGAGTATATAGTTGCTTAGACCTATCTTTGTGATATAGCGCTGTTTCCATTTAGATTCAGCGTTTAGAACCAAGCCGTCGGAATTGGTATCTTTGCCATTTCCGCCTAAGGTAAAGCTTATGTAGTATTTTGTGGTGCCGAGTTTTACATAAGGTTTTCCAGCATCATTTCCCAAGATTGGAGCCGCGCTGCCAAAGGCGGCAAAGGCGGCAGAAGCAGAGGCCTGGGTTTGAAGATTAAACTCAGTAGAACCGAAAAAATCAGCCCGGGCGTTGATGTCTCCGTCGTTTATAAAATTAGACTCAAGTGAGCCATCGCGCAGTTTCATGGTATGGCCAGTAGCTTCCCAGCCTGTATGCTTGGTCTCGTGACAACCGCCACAACGGTCGGCACCGACAAATGCGGTGGCTCGTGCTATGGCTTCAGGGGTGGATGCTGTTGTTGTGGTACTCGCTGAGTCGCGACTGCTGCCGCAACCCCACAGGGGCAGGATCATCAATGCTGCCACTAGAAATGTGATCCATCTTCTTGACATAAATTCCTCCTAAATTTGGTTAGGTTGTAAAAACGACAACTAGTGACACCTGCGGCAGGTTTTACCCCCGCTGGCGCGATTTAAACGGCCACTGATATCATCCCAGTCCTTAGGATGCGGGTTGATTCTGAGCCCACTGCGGGCGCTGTGACATTTAAGGCAGATATCACCTTGCGGGTGACATGCCTGACAGGTCGCAAGGTTTTTCCGTGCTTCACGGGCGTGTGTTCCGCTCCAGTTGCCGTTGAATACGACCGAATTTGTATGACAGTTTTGGCATTGGGACGTTGTAAATGTTTCGTGCGCGGGGCCGCTGCTTCCTGCGGAAAGATCGCTCCAGCCACGACGGTGAGACTTAACCGCAAGGTCCGCCGGGGCGAAGCGCGCATGACACTCGGAGCAGAAGTCCGGCTCATGGCAGCTTACACAAAGTTGCGGATTGGTTCGGGCCGCAATCGGGTGCGAGACCTGGAACTCACCACGATGAACGTTGATCATATTGTTGCCCAGATCCCCCATTTCATCGGCAAAGCCGGATTTGTGGCAATCAAGACAAAAACTCTGCTGGTGACAGGCGGAGCAGTCGATTTTTTTACTCTTGGCAAAGGGACGGTGGTTTGTCGGCCAGTTGAGACCATGGGTTCTGGGGCTTGGTTTGACAACGGAATCGACAAACCCCTGATCGTGGCACTTTAGGCAAACGGCATCGGCCGGAACGATTTCTGGAGCATTTTCAATGTGACAGGTGGCACAGTCTGCCTCGTCAAGATAGGTCAGATGTTCTGTATGGTTGAAGTCAACCGCCAACGCTGGAGTACACCAGAGGAGAGTTAACCCCATGACGGTAAGAAGATATCGAGTCATATTAAGGCTCCTTTGGTTGCTTAAAAAATGATGTTCAGACGGACACGGCCCTGATAATACTCGTTCCATAGATCACTTTTGGAACGTTCGATCTTGGCTTCTATATTGATCTTTTTACTCAGATAAGTCGTCAGATCGAGCCAGTAACGGGAACTGAGCGTATCATCGTAGTTGATCTCGAGACGGCGTTGTAAAACATCTATTTCGGCACCAGCACCAGCCTGGAACATTTTGTTGATCATGTAACGACACCGAGCTTTGGCACCGGCCATATCCTGGCCGCCATCACCATCTTCACGCCAGACTCCCGACAGGTAGCCTGAGATTCTGTTGGTGCGAATTTTCTCGATTCCGGCCTCAAGTACGGTCGCATTGTCGAATTCCGGGTACATCTCGTAGGTCAAACGTCCGAAGGCTCTTAAGCCGTTGGCAATTCTGTAGTTCAGCTCGGCCATTAGTTCTTCGTATTCATTAACGGCAAAAACCGAATAGATAGAGGTCGATGAAAAGACCGGCAACGAATAGAGATATTCAGTACGCAGGCTCCATTTTTGGGAACGATGAAAGTCGGCACCGGCCAGAAAGTACGAGGTGCTAGCAGTCAGCCAGTCGTATTGAAGTTCACTATAGAGATTGAGCATTCCCTTGTAGTCGTAGTCGAGATCGAGGCCGAACATCTCATTGGTCAGGTCTCCATCTCCCCAGCGTTGCAGGTACGAGACTCTGGTACTGAGGGATTTGAAGAAGGTTCCCGCCAGCTCTCCGCCGGTGATCAGGTCTTCGGTATTGTAGCCACTGTAATAGGAGACGTCGCCGCCGCCAAATAGAGTGAATGTTAGTGGGTTTTTTTTCGCGAAGGGAAGGTCATAATCAAGGTGGATGCCGTCCATTAGTGAGGCCCCGGCAGCAGTGGTCAAGAATTGCCGACCAATCTTTACATCGAGTCCTTCTGCTAGTCCTTTCTTTTGCACGTAGGCATAATAGAGCCGCGATTCAGAGTCGACTTTGTCTCTTGAATCGGTTGAAAAACGCCCGTACCCTCTGAAATCCCATCCTTTGTCGGCCATGTTGAGTGCATTGAATTGAAGATATTGCAAGACCGGTGCAGCCGTATCTCCATTGGGATCATCAAACCACTCAATCTCTGTGCTGGAGCGACCGGTAATGATCGTGCCTGCCAGGGCCTGGCTTAGGAATGAACCTGTCACCAGGAGCAACGCTGTCAGCATCAGCGTTATCCTTTGCCTTCTGTTCATAGTACCTCCTTACTTAGGTAAAGGCTGTTCTTCGAAACTCTGGAAAAATGACATCGAATGATCCGCTTTAAGGGATTGATTTCTCCTTTTTTAAATGCGGAGTGAATAATTTCTTAATGTCTTGTGCGCGGTCTTCGTCTTGAGTCTTCCAGGTTGAGTGGAGACGCACAAAGAAGACGGACTTCCGCCTGAAAAATCAGCTGAAGCCTTGTGTCCTCTGTTCGAATTGTCAGATTTGAGGTGAAAACCACAACAACAAGAGTCGCACGCCGATGCAATTGATTCTTTGGCGTTTTGCGACCAATAAAAAAGAAAAATATAATGTTCAAATTTCTTATATCACTAATAATTTGATGCGCAAGTCAGCACTTATTGAATAATGCATAATATTTTAACTATATGAAAATCGTAATAATATAAGGAGGTTGATGCTGGATATAAGACCGAAATTGTTATCTAAAGAAAAAGTTGATCAGTAATAGATATAGAGGTTATGCTCAGATAAATTTGCGGGGGTTTATCTTCAGGTTAAAAAAGCCGGCTTAAAAACTTGACTTCACCAAGTCTTTCCTATTGAATTAGTAATCACATTTTGAAACAGCATTGAAGAGGAGTAGTAGACCTCGTTTTGCGTCTTAGAGAGTCGGTGGGTGCTGTGAGCCGATACGCAAGAGGGTTGAACTCGCCTTGGGGC
>JAKIUS010000122.1 GCA_021647445.1 Geopsychrobacter sp.
TACCCCCCATAAAGCGAACCACTTTACTTCGACCCTGCCGATCTTCAACGAGAAGGTCTGCCACCGCTGTCACAACCCGCAAACTGAAGTGCTGGGTATTCTCAATGTCCACACATCCCTCGATGGCATCGACATGCTCCAAAACAAGGGGAAACAAGCAAACCTGATCTCCTCGGCGACCATCATCGCCATTATGATCTTCTCCATCACCTTCTTCATTCTCTATTATGTCGATTCTCCGATTCGACAAATGGTCGACGCCATGACCAAACTGGAGAATGGAGAATTTGAACATGCCTCAACGAACATCACCAGTTCCCGTGAGATGTCGACCCTCTCCAACAAGTTCAACGGCATGGTTAATAAACTCCAATCGCTCATAGATTCGACTATTACCTACGAGCGCGAGACCGCTGTTCACCATGAAAAACTCTCGCACCAGTCAGAAATCGAAAATATGAATATGACCCTCGAAGACCGTTTGCATGAGATAGAATACTTAAATATTTCTCTCGAAGAACGTATCGAAGAGGTCGAAGAAGCAAACTTTAAAATTGCCGACCTCGCCGGAGACCTGGAAGATCGCAATACCAATCTTGCCAGCGCCGTTCATCGACTGTCGGCCCTCTACAAGATGGGACTTGCCGTCAACTCGACCATGGATTTAAACCAGCTTTTCAACCTGCTGCTACACAAGGCAATCCGCTCCCTCAATGGCAGCATCGGCTATATTCTGCTCCTGGACAAGAACCATAATTCACTTCGAGTCGGCGACATCATCGGGCTCAATAACCCTGATTTTGACCCTGCCATGACAATTGAGCTTACGCGCGGCGGGGTTTCGAACTATGTCATCGAAAACCGCGAACCGATTCTGATCCGTAAGATTGATGATTCTCGCGATTTCAGCCGTATGAGCCCTCTCGGCTTTGCCAGAGAAACCATCATCTGCGCCCCCCTCTTCGTCCACGATGAGGTCTTTGGCACCCTGACCATCGCCAACCGTCCGGACGGCGGTGTCTTCAGCGATGAAGACATGGAGATGCTCTCGACCATTGCCGCCCAGGCGAGTGTTGCAATCAAAAACGCCCGGCTTTACGAAGACCAACAAAGCACCTATCTAAATACTGTCCACGCCCTTGTTACGGCAATTGAGGCAAGCGACCCCTACACCCGTGGTCACTCTGAACGGGTTACCCGCTACGCCTTAGCCCTGGCCCGGCGGCTCAATCTTCCCGAGCCCTGCTTTAAAGATCTGGAACAAGCCGCTATTCTGCACGATATTGGCAAGATCGGCATCGATGATTCCTTGCTGCATAAGGTCGACGAACTGTCATTAAGTGACATTGATCGCCTGCGTCAACACCCGATGATCGGTATGCGAATCCTCGAACCTATTCAATTTATGACCCGCGTGCGTGAGATTATTGGTCAACACCATGAGCGCTTCGATGGTCAGGGCTACCCACATGGATTGTCAGGAGAAAAGCTGCTCTTTGAAGCACGCATCCTGGCCGTTGTTGATAGCTATGATGCCATGACCTCTGATCGTCCGTACCGTAAGGCCCTGCCTGAAGAGACCGCGCTCCAAGAGATTGAACAACACTCCGGTAGCCAGTTTGACCCAAGGGTCGCTGAAGCCTTTATCGAATTGATCAACGACGGCAACTTCCCCACATAAGAAAGGGAGTAGGGTTACACCATGCCCAACTTCACGCCCCTACCACTCCTTAAACAGTTGCTCTGGCCGCTGATTGTCCTGCTGCTGGTCCTGGCCGGAACCTCAGTCATCGGCTCAGGCCTCCTGCTATATGACAACCTTGGAAGCTCCATCGATGCTCAACTTGAACACGCCCAACAGATGGTCTACCGGGACCTTAAACAAAAAGAACGGCTTCTGTCCGAACTCCTTACCCTCCTCTCGCAAAGACCGGCGACTGTTCCGATTGCCGAACTTGAAAAAGAAGTACGAACCTATCAACCCACGCTGGGCCTCCAGCTTTACAATGCACAAAGTAAATTGAGCGCAACCCAGCGCAAACTGCTTGAATCTGTTCAAAAGAGTAAATCAGAGCTACGCCACATCACCTACGACAACCGCCAGGAGACCTATTACCTTACTCTTCTGCAGCCTGCAGAAGCACCGCACCAGTCCTTATTACTGCGCTTCCCACTGAATCAGGCCCTATTTATAGCGCTCTCCAAACGCTACCTGTGCGACCTCGCACTCTACTCTGAAGAAGGGCGCCTGATCGTCAGTAGTGCCCCGACGACAGACGCCCCAAACCTTACGGAAGAGCAACTACTGACACTCTCTTCAAACAATCGTCTCTACACCTCCAGGATAGACGACATCCACTTTCGGAACCTGCTGGCACCACTGCCCTTAGGGAGTAACGGCCTGCCTTTTCTCAAGACCAGTCGCTCCCTCAACCAACTTAACGGGCTGCTGCTGACAAACAGTTGGCGATTGTTGCTCACGGTCATCCTGACCCTTAGTATCGGCTCATTCATCTACTATCGGTTACTGCTTAAGGCGCTGGCACCACTCAAAAACCTGCTGGAAACCATTCGTCAAATTTCACGCGGCAACCTCTCAAGCCGTACCGAGATCAATCCAGATACCCATCTTCACGAATTGGGAAGCAGCTTTAATCAGATGCTTGAGCAACTTGAAACGCTCTATGAGAATCGCTTAGAGGCTGAAAAATCGGCCGTACTCAACCAAGAGACCGTTAAATATAGCTACCATTTAAAGAAGAAAAATCTGGAGATAGAAAAAGTCAATATCCAACTCAAAGAACAGTATGAAGAATTATCCGCCCTCTTCAGAGTTTCACGCAGCCTGACATCGACCCTGGATCAAAACCTGCTTTTTGAAAAAATCTTCACAATTTTTCGCGAAGCACTGCACTGTGACCGCATCGTGCTTTTACTCTATCTGCCCGGTTCAGAGTCTCTTGAAATCGTTAAAACAGCTGGGCTTGATGCCAATACCGTCAAGGGACTCTCTTTTAACCTCGGTGAGGGGATCAGCGGCATGGTAGCGGCAAACATGAAGCCCATCTATAGCGAAGATCTCAGCGTTGACGACCGTAACCTTAATTATAAGGGCAGCTGGGTCTCAACCGGCAGTCTGCTCTCGATGCCGATGGTCCTGCAGAACCGACTGATCGGAGTCTTGAACATACACCATCCAAAAGTAAATGCATTCAACCCTGTCAGCCAGCAAATGGCTCAAGCGATAGCCGACCAGTCTGCCATCTCCATTGAAAACTCAAGACTCTACGAAAAAACCCGCACCCTCTCTGCGACAGATGACCTAACCAGCCTCGCCAACCGACGCCAGTTCCAGGACATTCTGCAACGTGAATGGGCTCAATCACGGCGCTATCACAGTAATTTCAGTCTACTCATGCTCGACATCGATCATTTCAAGTCCTACAACGACACCCACGGGCACCTTAAAGGGGACATCGTCCTCAAGAAGGTTGCCGCCCTGCTGCTTCAGAATACACGAGGCATAGACCTTGTTGCGCGTTTCGGGGGAGAGGAATTTGTCCTGCTGTTACCGAAGGCCGACAGAGTAGGCAGCCTAGCCGTAGCGAGAAAACTCTGCGCCTGTATTGCCAATGAGAACTTCAATGGTATGGAAGAGAGTCAACCAGGAGGAAAACTGACGGTTTCAATCGGCACAGCAACATTCCCGAACGACAGCACGGATATCTATGAACTGTTGAACCAGGCCGATGAAGCCCTTTATCAGGTTAAACGCAGTGGCCGCGACCATGCCCTGCCTTGGTCAGCAAAAATCAGTAGAGCACGGGACGAGATGCCTGCAACGCCGGCTTTGCCTCCCTCCTGATTCACTTCCCCTCGTAGAGAATTTTCCAGCGACGCTGCTCTTTAACCAGATAAAGCTGTTTCTGCATCTCACCGTTGTAGTTATTGGAATGATAGCGTTGCAGAAATGTCGCCACCACCATCTTACGCCCCTCGCTCCCCTGTTGAGGATAAGCGAATAAAGAGATTCCCCGCAATGCTATATTCTGACGGGTCTTGCGACGCAATACACGTGTCTTGTATTTTTTCCAACTTTTAAGATTGTGTTTTTTACTCCAGAAATCGATGGCATAGTTGCTCAGGTATTTCTCCAGATTGACAGTCTCCCAGCTACTGCGCCAATCTTCCAGCATCGACTGCAATTCAACATTTTGATCAAGCCACTGACGACCACTGATCCACTCTACCTTGCCACTGATAACAACGGGAGTAACTCCGGGCTCTATATACCTGCCGATCCGCAGTAATTCTTCGTTCGTTAAGGCAACGCAGCCTTCCGTATCACGCGGAGGACGACTGTAAAGCGACTTATCAGTGCCATGAAGCCAGATGCCATACCCGGTTTTATTCAGATGACGATCGAAGACATTTGGATAACTGACGGGAAAAGCACCAGAACCATACATAATCGGCAACCGGTCATCGCTGATATGAGCCGTTACAAAATAAACACCACTCGGCGTCTTAAGATCCCCTTTGCGGTACTTGTTTCCTGCCTGCTGGCCAAGCACGACATAGTAATCATCCACCAGCTGAGGCGGCAACCCGGTACCGACATTACGGAAAATATACAACCTGTTTGAAGCCTTATCGACAAGCAGAGCATATTTTATTGAGGGATCGAGCGCGATAAACGCAGCCGGAATTTTCTGCCCTTGTAACAGAGTCAGATAACCTTGCAAGCGAGCACGCGCCTCACGGCGAAGATTCTCTACCTGCGCCTCTTCCTGCCCGGCATCAATGCCCGCGAGAAGATCCGTACCACCCACCTTGCTTAAACGCTCAAAACGGGCCAACAACAGATCTCCATAAACAAGATGAGCAAGCTGAAACTTGGGTGCCTTTCGTGTCAGTTTTTTTAAAATGTCGATAGCATCATCAAGTCGCTCAATTTGAAAAAGCAACAGGGCTTCAAGCAAGGAGGCCTCATAATCATCAGCATTTACCTCAAGTCGATGCTGCAAGCGTTGATAAAGAGCCTGCTGCTGGGGCAACAAAGTGCCCATCGCCTCAGAGGACAAAAACAATTCACCTTGCCCAGCCGGATCAATATTCTCACGCACAGGCTGATTACGCCAAAGAGCCCAGACGCTCACCACCGTCGCAATCAACAATACGAGAATAAAAAGTATGACAAAACTGCGTCTCAACATTTACCTGACCTGGCCCAAAGACCTCTCCTTGGCAATTAACCAACTTTGTCCTGCTCGTTTCAAGGTAAAACTCTTGCGGGTACGATCACTAAAGCGATCACTGCGATAGGATTGAATCAACCTCACCTCCGCCAATTTAGCGTTTTTACTCACCAATTGAATTGATTCAAGTTTAATTTTAATAAACTTAGGTGCAGTCAATCGCTGCCTGCGCTTCTTGCTCCAGGCTTTTCGCGAGGGATATCCTTCGGGCTTGAATTCCGCGGCATAACTCCCTAGATAACCAGCAACATCCTGTGCAGACCACTCCCGCGCCCAATCAAGCAAAAACTGTTGCGGAGATAAGCTGGCACCGGGATCTGAAATGGCCAGATCCTGTGGCAGTACCGGTTTGACCGCCACCGGTTTGACCGCCACCGGTTTGACTGCCACCGGTTTGACTGCCACCGGTTTGACCTCCACCGGTTTGACTGCCACCGTTTTGACTGCCACCGGTTTGACTGCCAC
>JAKIUS010000123.1 GCA_021647445.1 Geopsychrobacter sp.
CTGCCGATCGGGGGGGTCAAGGAAAAACTCCTCGCGGCGCGCAGGGCCGGGGCGAAGACTGTGCTGTTGCCGATTCGTAACCGCGAACACCTAGCCGAACTGGAAGAACAGTTGCTGGCGGATCTTAAGGTCCATCTCGTAGAACGGGTCGATGAAATTGTCGAACATACACTACTGCCCGCATCATCCAACTGCAACACCAGTCAGCAGGTGAGGATTCTTCCACCGGAAGTGCCACTTTAATGCTTCTTAACGTCTGAAAATTAAACCCGTTTTCAAAATCCTCGCCAAATCAATTTGGCGAGGATTTTTGTTATGAGCAAGTGATAGCCAGTTTGGTATGGAATAGGGTAGAATTTGAGGAAGTTTAAGATTTTCCTCTCCCCACTTCAAGAGGTGACACATGCGTTGTTTGATAACTTGTCTCGGCTTACTTTTGTTGAGTCAGCCGCTCTATGCTTCTTTTCTGGCCGACCGCGTGCAGGAAGAGCATCTTGCTAACGGATTGACTCTGTTGATGCTTGAACGCCACGATGCGCCGACTGTTAGCGCTTATATCACCTTTCGGGTCGGTGGTGCGAACGAGGGCCAGAGTAATCGGGGCATAGCTCATCTGCTGGAGCATATGCTCTTTAAAGGAACCAAAACATTGGGGACCAGTGATTATCTGGCGGAAAAACCTCTTCTGACCAAGATTGAAGCGGTCGGAAGTCGTATTGATCGTCTGAAAAATGATCCCGATACCGTTCCTGAAAAACTTGAAGAGCTGCGTAAAATCCTGCGACAACTGCAACAGCAGCATAAGCAGTATATTGTTAAATCTGAGTTTTCACGCATTTATGCCGAAAACGGGGGCGTTGGCTTCAATGCATTCACCAGCAAGGATCAGACAACTTACCTGATCTCCCTGCCGGCGAATAAGCTTGAGCTCTGGGCCTCTATAGAGTCAGATCGCCTGCAGAATGCGGTGCTACGAGAATTTTATATTGAACGTGAAGTGGTGCGTGAGGAGCGGCGGCGCTCTTATGAAAGTAATCCTTCGGGGATGCTTTATGAAGCCTTGATCGCCAATGCTTTTACGGTTCATCCCTACCGCAATCCGGTTATTGGCTGGGATTCGGATATTGAGAATCTTTCGTTAGCCGCAGCGCGTGATTTTTTTGAGCGCTACTATCGCCCGGTCAATATGGTGATTACCCTGGTTGGTGATTTTAAGTCGCAGTACGCTTTGCAGCTGGTCAAAAACTATTTTGGTGCTATTCCAGCAGGTACACGGGTTCCAAGGGTAGTTTCTGTAGAGCCACCTCAACATGGGGAGAAACGGATTACGATTAATTTTGACGCGGAACCCGCGCTCTCCATCGCTTTTCATAAACCGGCCATGCCCGCTCCTGATGATTATTGTGCCGATCTGCTGATGGATATTCTTGCCGGTGGTAGTTCATCGCGGCTTTACAAACGTCTGGTGGTTGAAGAGCAGTTAGCCAGCGATGTGCGGATTTATGGTGCGCCGGGCAGTCGTTATGCCAATTTACTGGTCATTGATGCGACCCCGCGTTATCCACATACGGCGACTGAACTTGAAACGGTGATCTATCAAGAGTTAGACAGGCTTAAAACAGAACCGGTTACTACCGCCGAACTCAAGCGCGCGCGCAATCGTCTGGTGACGGATAATCTTCGGCAAATGCGGAGTAATAAAGGCTTGGCTCGGCTGCTCTCCAGTTACGCGGCTCTTGGTGATTGGCGTTATATGACCGGTTATGCTGACAGAATAGAGACAATCGATGCTTCGCAACTGATCGCCTTTGCCAATCGGTATCTGCTTGCGTCTAATCGAACGGTAGTGGTTTTGAAACGGGAGGTGAAATAATGCAAGCTGTTTTATCGATTATTCTCCTGTTGTTGCTTGTCGGTTGCAGTTTTCCGCCTGCGCATCAGCCGGTTCGCCCGGATGCCTTAACGTTTCCGTCATTGAAATTTGACTTTCCCAAGGTTGAACATGTGACGCTGGCCAATGGGATTGAGGTTTATTTGCGTTCAGATCATGATATCCCGCTGATTGAAATAACCAGTATGATTGGCGGTGGTTCTATTTTTGATCCACCGGATAAAACCGGCCTTTCGGCGCTGTTTGTGAAGGGGTTGCAAACAGGGGGCGCAGGGGAATTCTCTCCCCAACGGTTTGAGCAAACGCTTGAAAATATGGCTGCTGATCTGACCGTGACCAGTAGTTCTTATGCCTATTCTATCGATATGTCCATGCGTCGTCAGGACCTGTCGGCGGGGTTTGGTTTGTTGGCCGATGTTTTGCGTAGACCGCTCTTTGATTCTCGACGGATAGAGGTTGCGCGTCAGGGCTTGATTGAAGGCGTTCGGCGGCGCAATGACGATCCCGGTTCGATTGCCGGGCGAACACTGGCGCAATCGATTTACCGTAATCATCCCTTTGGCCGGACGGCCAAAAAGAAGAGTCTCTCCCTGATCGTGCGTGCAGATTTGCTGGCCCTGCACCAAACCTATTTTCAACCGAATAATCTCTCGATTGCGGTCTCTGGTGATATCGATCTGAATGAACTTAAAACCTTGTTGTTTCAGACCTTAGGTGATTGGAATGAAGCGCCATTGCCGAACCTTGAGCCCCCAAAGCTGCCTGAAATGCCGAGCAAGGGAGGGATATTGATCGCCGATAAGGATATCCCACAAACCACTATTATGCTGGGGCAACCGGGTATCGACAAAAATAACCCTGATATGATGGCGCTTAAGGTGGCTAATTTTATCCTGGGTGGTGGCGGATTTAACAGCCGGATGATGCGTGAAATCCGTTCCAACCACGGTCTGGCTTATTCGGTCTATTCTTATTTTCAAATTGGGCGTGAGCTGCCGGAACTTTTTATTGCCAAATGTGAAACCAAGTGTGAATCAACCCTGGAAGTAGTTAGTTTAATGCGGGCGCAGATGCAGAAGATGGTGGACACACCGGTCTCTGATGCAGAATTAACGACGGCCAAAGAGAGCTTGATTAATTCTTTTGTCTTCGCGTTCAATAATAGCCATTCCATTGTGACGCGGCAACAACGGCTCGATTTTTACGCCTATCCTGAGGATTATATGCAGTCTTATCGTCAAAAAATTGCGGCAATTACCACCGATGATGTGTTGCGTGTTTCACGAAAATACCTGCATCCTGATAAGTTGCAGATCGTTCTGGTTGGACGACGTAATGACTTCGAACAGGACCCGGCCGCCGCGCTAGGCCTGCCGGTCGAGAATATTGACCTTGATAATGATTACTAAATATTCCGTTAAGCGTTTGGCTTCTGGACTGTTGCTGGGAGCTGAGACTCAGGATGTAACTTTCAATTCGTAACTGAATCAGTCGACTCCTCTTGTGGGGGCTTTAATGGTGCATTCTTCTACACACCCTGTGGCTAAAATTAGACAACGCTGGCATTGTTTGCTCTGGGAACAGGATGTCTCGCAGCTCAACTACGCGCAGGTTTTTCTTCTGCGGCAACTGCAGACCGCTTCGTTGGTGATTCACGACTTTTTGCAGGATCGCTGTATGTTGCGTGCGTCGGCTCTGACCTACACTTCATTGCTGGCAATTGTTCCCTTGTTGGCCCTGACTTTTGCGCTGCTCAAGGCGTTCGGTGTTCAAAACTCCCTGGAGCCATTGATTCTTGAAAAGCTGAATGTCGGTTCACATGAGGTTGTGGGGTCAATTCTGACCTACGTCAATAATACTCAGGTTGGTAAGTTGGGGGTTTTTGGTCTGCTCTTTCTCCTCATCGCGGTGATTTCGCTGTTGTCGAATATCGAAGACAGTTTCAATCATGTCTGGGGCGTCAAGGGGTTGCGGCCGTTGATTCGACGTTTTTCCGACTATCTGTCGGTGTTGTTGGTCGGCCCGGTCCTGCTGATTTCGGCAATTTCAATGACCTCCTCCTTAACCAGCCATCAACTGGTGCAACGTTTGATCGATATGGAGGTTGTCGGCAGCATTATTCTGACCCTATTTAAAATGGGGCCTTATCTCTTGATGTGGATCGCCTTTGCCGTCCTGTATGTTTTTATGTCGAACACACGGGTTGAATGGTCGTCCGCCTTCGCCGGAGGGATTCTGGGCGGTACTCTCTGGCAGTTGGCACAGTGGAGCTATATTAATTTCCAGGTCGGAGTTGCGAAATATAATGCCATTTATGGGACCATGGCCGCGCTACCCATTTTCATGATCTGGGTCTATATTTCGTGGAATATTGTGCTCTTGGGTTTGGAGTTTACCTATGCGCGTCAGAATCTGCGAACAGGTGGACGTGATCTGCATGGTTATGAGGTCAATCGTAACAGTTATGAGCGGGTAGCGCTGATTCTGTTGGTGACCCTGGGCAGACGGTTTTATCGGGCTCTGGAACCTGTCAGCAAGGAAGCCTTATCGCAGAAAATTGGCATTCCGCCTCGCCTTTGTGAGCACTTGTTGTTAGAGCTTGTAATCCTTGGATTTGTCAGTGAAGTTTGTGTCGGTAATAAAAATTTAAGACGTTATCAACTTGGTCGTTCGGCGGAATCATTGATTCTTGGTGATATTGTGCGTGGTCTGCGGGGGCATGGTGAGGAGGTGTTGCATTTGCGCCAGCTTCCCGAGGTAAATATTGCTAGTACTGTGCTGGCTCGTTTAGAGCAGCTGGACGAAAGTTCTGGGGTTGATTTGAGTTTGAAAGAATTGATTGATCAGGTTGCTGATGATTGAGCCGATGCGGAAACTGTCTTGTAACTTTTGAGTCTGGCCTCTCCGTTGATGAGCTCCAGATATGAGAATTGCTGAATCCAATCTCCTAAAACGGTCATCTGTCCTCCGTCAATTTTGGTCTGTAATGGGAAATGGAAATGTCCACAGACAAACTTGTCGGCACCCTGAGCCAGGGCTTGTTTGGCATAGGGGAGGACCAATTCTTCAGGATTGCGGCGTTGATGTTGTTTTTTACGACTCAGGTCGCACAGGAAGTTCCCCAACCGCCAGGCGGAGTCGGGAGGGACGACTCTGGTTAAAAATTTAACGAAGCGACTGCGCCAGAATTTGCGCATTAAAATGTAGCTTTTATCTCTGGGGTTGGCCAGGTCGCCGTGACAAATAAAAATCTTTTGTCCGTCCCAATCGATGACCTGCTGGTCCGGGATGACCTGACAGGTGAGTTTTTCACTAAAGAACGACCCCAGATTGAAATCGTGATTCCCCTCGACGTAGAAGAGTCGGCAACCTTTTTCTGACAACTGCTGCAATCGACTCAGTAAGGGCAGGTGTTCTGAAAAAACGACATGGTGGTAGCCGATCCAGAATTCAAAAATATCCCCTAGTAGAAACAGTGCATCAAGGTTACCCTGTTGCTGATCGAGGAAATCGAGAAGCTTGCGATAATTTTGATCATGGGGGTGACGCAAGTGTGCATCTGCAATAAAAATAGCTCTCATGGTTGCCAACTATAAAGAGGCCGTCATAGGCTGTCAATCGACAGAAAACACAGGAGGAAATAAATGAACTATCCGATGATCCATATCTGTTACCGGGTGCTTGACTTGCAGGCCTCCGAACAGTTTTACCAGCAGGCTTTTGGCTTTGAAGTCGGTCGCAAGAAGGATTTTCCCGACGCCGGATTCACCCTTAGCTACCTGGTCTGTCCAGGCCTGCCTTTCGAGCTT
>JAKIUS010000124.1 GCA_021647445.1 Geopsychrobacter sp.
CTAAGTATTTGATAACCGCCAACCCCGGCTGCCATCTGCAACTGGCCTGGGGACTAAAGCAGGCGGATATGAAACAGGAGGTCCTCCATCTGATGGAACTCCTGGGACGCGCGACACCTGAAGGATAGGCTAAAAACCGACGCACTCAAGCCGCCCCAGACAGCACACAGCGCGTTAAGATTTGGTTGCGGCTGAAACACTCAGGGCGGGACGATGCATTTTTTCCCACAGACTTTTGCGCGAGATCCCGAGAGCCTCTGCAGTCTCACTTTTACGCCCCCGATGAGCATCAAGCGCAGCGAGGATTGTTTCACGCTCATGTCGTCCCATAATCTGTTTGAGCGATTCGCCCGGCGTATAGAGAACAGGCGCGACAATGACTTCCAACTGGCTTTGCCCCAACAAATCGGGTGGCAAATCGCCAGGAAAAAGGGTCTCGTCCTGCCCCAGTGCGACCGCCCGTTCCATGGCATGCCTGAGCTGGCGCACATTACCGGGCAGAGGATGGTTTTGCAAAAGGATCCGGACTGCGGGAGATAAGACCTTCAACGGTTTTTTCATCTGTCGGCAGAACTGCTCGATAAACAGTTCTGCCAACGGCAGAATGTCCTCCGTACGCTCACGCAGGGGCGGAACATCAAAATGAATCACGTTGAGGCGATAGAAAAGATCTTGACGAAAGGTTCCGGCTGCTACTTCGGCGCTCAAATCACGATTAGTCGCAGCCACAATCCGCACATCAGCCCGAATTTCACGTCGTCCACCAAGAGGTTGCACAACCTTTTCTTGGATAGCGCGCAACAATTTCGATTGACTGACCAGCGGCAATTCGGCGATTTCATCCAGGAACAAGGTTCCACCATCGGCGAGCACAAACTTACCTTGTCGATCTTCGACGGCACCGGTAAAAGAGCCCCGTTGGTGTCCGAACAGTTCGGATTCGACCAGGTTTTCCGGCAGAGCGGCACAATTGACCCGTACCAGAGGCCGCTCATTGCGCAGACTGTGCAGGTGCAGGCGCTCAACGATACGTTCCTTACCCGTACCATTTTCGCCGGTAATCAGTACGGTTGAATCAAGCTCAGCGACCGTATCGACCAACTCCAGCAAATGACGCATCAGCGCACTGTCCGCCACGATGGGATCGACCTGACCAGGGGGGTTTTTCAGCTGCAGGTTCTCTGCGGAGAGACGTTTTTTTTCAGTTACATCGCGGCTGGTGAGCAGGGTTCCCAGATATTCGCCCTCGACATTTCTGACCGCCGAATAGGTGTTTTCAAAATATCTGCGATTGACCTTAACGGTTCGATTGCTGCTGGCAACAACGCCCGTCTTGAGGCTGGTCAGAAGTTCACGAATGCCCGGATGGGCCTTGGCGGGATGAATCGTGTAGATCAGACGACCGATAATTTTATCGGCCCGCACCCGTCGAATCTTCTCGGCGGCGGGGTTACAGAAGCGGATGACATCCTCATCGTCAAGAAAGAGCACCCCCTCGGGCATCTCCTGAACAATCGCGGAAAAAATCTCTTGTCTGGGACGTTGCAGCATAGGGTCCTCGGCGGTCATGTTTCAATCCAGTAACACCGGCTATCCTACTCCTGCCATTTTTCTAATGCAACCACTGAGCAAACACCAGGTATTTCGGACATCAAGCCGTATCGGGCCGCTCACGCTGTAAAAAAAGTGCAAGCTTCTCTTCGACCAGGGTCAGATGCTCCATCATCTTCTGACGGGCGCGTTCCGGGTCATGAGCGGCGATCGCCTCGAGAATTTCACGGTGATGATTCAAGAGCAGTTCGATGTAGCCCTCCTTGGTATAAAATTCACCAAGGGTCACCATGATAGTGGTCTGAAAGAGCGTCTGAATGGTATCCAGCACATGCACCTGCAGGGTATTATGCGTCGCCGCCGTAATCGTCAGATGGAATTCGGCATCAATCTTCGGATCCCAGCCACCACTGCCCGCCTGCTCTTCCATCACTTCATAAAGTTCACGCAACCGGGCAATCTCAGAGTCTTCAGCGCGCTTGGCTGCGAGATAGGCCGACCAGGTTTCCAGACCCATCCGCACCTCGGTTAAGGCCTGCAACATGCGGGGATCGCGGCGTTCAACCATGCTGGCCAACGGGTCGGCTATCGAGCGCTCGGTCAACGAGCGGACAAAGGTGCCGCCACCCTGACGCGATTCAAGAAAACCCATCGCTTCAAGCACCATGATCGCTTCACGGACAGAAGGTCGACTGACACCCAAAAACGCTGCCAATTCACGTTCGGACGGAATTCGTTCTCCCGGCTTGAGATCTCCGTTGGCAATCAGATTTTTTATCTGGGTAACGATCTCTTCCGAGAGCTTTTTGGGACGGATGGGCTTAAAAACAGGTGGCATAAAAATCCTCCAGTAAGGTGGTATGACCTTTTAGCATGGAGGCCTTAAAAAACACAAGAAAAGATGGGGGAAACCCTGCCTAAACCTCAGCCCCCATACTGCGCCGGAAACGTGCAAACCATTTCTGAAAATCAGCCTCTTCACGTTCCATCTCAAACGCGTTAATCAGACCTCGCGACAGGGATACAGCCAGGGCCCTGTTGCGCAAGTTGAAGGAGTCACCGACCTTCTCACAGTGAAACTGCTCCTGATCGAGGCCTAGTTTGATATAGAGCGAGTTGAGGCGACTCTGTACTCCGCGACGCGAAAGATAGCGTCGCTGGGCAATCAGGTTATCGGTCAGACCAAGGGAGATATCGAGCAGGGCTTCGTACTCGATATCGGAGAGAGCGGTCAGGCTATGTCCGGCACGCCCCTGAACCTTGCGCACCTCAGGGTCGATCCAACACTGCTCATCAAGCAGGACCGTGCGCACCGCTGAGGCGATCCGCTCTTTCGGGCTCGATTTCAGCACATAACCATAAACCGTTTCCGGCGGCACAATCCTTGCGAGGGAGCGGACATACATTTCATCCTTGAACTGACTCCAGAAGACAATACGGGCCTGTGGTTTCGCATCCCAGAGGGCGCGCGCCATCTCGATGCCATTGAGTTCCGGCATTTGGATATCGCTAATCACCAACGGATCCTCAGTAAAGGTCAGACCGATTTCCAGAGCCTCTTTGCCATTGGGCGCACGAACGATTTCAACGTTTTCCTCCCAATCCTCAAGGAGACGATCGAGGAACAGGTAATCTTTTGGATTATCTTCTGCGATTAATATTTTGATCGACGCCATATCAACCCTCTTTTCTATCATCCTGCGTAACGAGCAGTGTCGCTACAGGCAGTTTCAGTTCAAAACGGGTCCCACTACTGAAGCGCGAACTGCGACAGTCGACGTCGGCACCGACAGACCGCTCTCGAGCACGCAAATTATTGAGTCCGCGACCAGTTTCATTTCCGACCAGGGGCAAATTAAAACCACGGCCATTATCCTCGACCGACAGAACCAGTTGACTGCCTCGCAGTTCGAGACCAACCTCAAAACGTCCGGCATCGGCATGTTGAATGACGTTCCTGATCGCTTCGATGGCGATCCGATAAAGTGAGAGCTGTTGTAGCCGGCTCAACCCGAGATCGGCAATCCGCTGGTCATAATAATAATGGTACTGGGGTAAATTCGGTCCATCACATTGCCCTTCAAGATGTGCTTCAAGGGCCGCGCCAAGGCCGAGGATATCGAGGGTTTGTGGATGCAGGTTATTCATGATATCGCGCAGATTGCTCATCGCACTGGACAGACTCCGTTCCAGTCCCTGGGCCTGTTTCCGGCAGGGGTTCTCCGGCACGGCAGCGAAGCTCTGGATCTCTCTAAGAATCGACGAAAGATCGGCCAGAGTCTGATCGTGGAGGTCCATCGCGATGCGCCGCCGTTCATCCTCGGCACCTTCAAAAAGCTTCTCGGTTCCAACCACCTGAATCAGACGTCGCGCCATACGATTGATCGAAAGACTCAGGGTGTCGAGTTCATCATCAATACGCTCAGGAGCGGCCGGAGGCTCCAGGTCTCCTTCGGCAATCCGGCTGGCCGCGAGTGATAGAGCCTGAATACGACTGAGAATCCGACGACCAAAATAGAGAGAAAGAACAATTCCCACTAAAATGGCGACCCCAACCACCAGAATCATCACCAGAGCCGTACGCTCGACAAGTTCATCAATGTCACGGGTATGCAGATCACGTAGTTTCTGCCGCTGCACCGCAGTCAAATTGGTCAGATCTGTCACCATTGATCGAAATTGAGCAACTGCCGTCAGCATATGCTCCAGATCAGCTCCCTTGCCCGGGCTAAGATCAGCAGCAATGCCGCGTAATTTCTTCAACTCTTCCGGTCGTACCAGATCACCAAAAGGCTCAATGCGCGCAACGGCACTGGCCGCGAGATCAGAAAGGCTGGCCAGCGATTCAAATTCATTCTCTTCGGCGATACCACGGCGGCTGATCTGCAGCAATATCCGCTGCATACGGCGCGAAGCAAGATCGGCTTCGGCCAGAGAGATAAACGCTGTGCCAAGCGCTTTAGCCTCACGGCGCTTAACCGACAGGTCCCAGTAGGTATATTGCATGAAAGCGAGCAGCATGGTCAGCAATAACAGAACCAACGCGGGAGCAAGCAACACCTGATGTTTAACCGTAATCCTCATGGACGAAGCCTAACAGCCCTGCAATAGAAATACACTGTGCTGATCCACACCCCAACGATCATGTTTGCCCTTTCTAAAACGTCAAAGCCGGGTCGGCGCCATAAAGGGAACACGACTCTAGAGGCTGTCGGGCAACAAAGCCCTTGCACCCTGAGCGTCACGTGGTGAAGTTCGAACAGGACGCTAAAATAAAGTGATTAACAAACTTTGAACGAAAGAGATAGGCAGAACGGCTGCACCAAGAGTACCACTCCTGATCTTCCTGCGCAGCAGGCGTTCCGAATAAAAAACGCCCCACAGACCTGGAGGGGGGGTAGGTCTGTGGGGCTAGAGACCCGAAGGTCCCTTAATTTCTTTATAACTCAGTTGCCGACGGATGTAAATAGCCCAGCTCAAAAAGAACCTACCGCCACAAAAGATTTCTGACTAATCGGTCTCTTTCAAAACATAACCGACACCACGCACGGTATGGATCAACTTTTTATCAAAATCACGGTCAACCTTCTTGCGCAGATAATTGACGTAAACATCAATAATATTAGTAAAGCTGTCAAAGGTGTAGTCCCACACATGCTCGGCGATCATCGTCCGAGTCAGCACCTGGTTCGGGCTGCGCATGAAATATTCAAGCAACGCATACTCCTTAGCGGTCAGATCGATCTCTTTCCCTTCACGCCACACCTTATGGGTCACCGGATCGAGGCGCATCTCGCCAAAATAAAGTTCTGCACCACGGTCCTGAGTGCCGCGACGGATCAGCGCTCGCACACGAGCAACCAATTCGGCAAAAGCGAACGGCTTAGTCAGGTAATCATCGCTGCCGATATCGAGACCGGAGACGATATCATCGACCGTATCCTTGGCCGTCAGGCACAGGATCGGGGTCTTGACTTTCTTGGAGCGCAGCTCGCGAATGGCGGTCAAACCGTCTTTTTTCGGCAGCATGACATCCATCAGGATCAGATCATAAGCGGTATTCTCCGCCATGTAGACACCCTCTTCACCGTCATAAGCGACATCAACGCCAAACTCTTCTTCTTCGCGCCCTCGCTTAATA
>JAKIUS010000125.1 GCA_021647445.1 Geopsychrobacter sp.
AACTTGTCAGAAGGATGGTCTGGCGAACTTTACCGGTCTGGATGGCGGTGATCGCCATCGCCATGGTCAGGGAACTGGCGAGCAGAATCAGGGTGTTGATGCCGCCGAAATAGATGTTCAGTTTATGGCTGGCGACGCCGAATTGTTCAGGAAACTTTGAGAGCGCAATTGCAAACAACAGAAAAAGCCCACCGAAGAGGATGATCTCGGTGTAGAGAAAGACCCACATGCCGAAGCGCGCGCCGGTGTCATCTCGTTCCTCATGGCTCATCGGCAACCACTCCTTTGAAGTCGTAGGGACCACGGGTTAAAACCGGGTCTTCTTCGCCGAAGTTTTCCATCGGTGGTGGCGAAGGAACTGTCCACTCAAGGGTCGCAGCGGCCCAGGGGTTATTTCCGACCGGCCGTCCGCTTCTGATGCCGCGCCACAGGTTGACGAACATGATGATCAGCCCTAAGGCTAGAATCCATGAGCCGATGGTGGCGACCATATTAAGTGGGCCAAATTGTGGCAGGTAGTCGTAGTAACGGCGCGGCATGCCCTGGATTCCGACCGCCTGCATCGCCATGTAGGTGACGTTGAAGCCGACAAACAACAGCGCCCAAGCGACGGTTGCAATTTTGTGGTTATACATGCGGCCGAAAATCTTTGGCAGCCAGTAGTGCAGGGCAGCAAAGAAAGCGAAGCCGGTACCGCCGAACATTGTGTAGTGAAAATGTCCAACTACGAAAGTCGTATCATGCAGATGGATATCCGCTGCGGCCGCGCCCAAGGCCAGCCCACCCAGTCCGCCGATGGCGAAGAGAAAGATAAATGACAGGGCGTAGAGCATCGGCGGGGCCAGTTGAATTGAGCCCTTGTAGAGGGTTGAGACCCAGTTGAAAATCTTGATTGCGCTGGGGATGGCGACGATGAAGGTTAAAAACGAGAAGATCATGATCGCCATGTCGCTCATACCGCTGGTGTACATGTGGTGCGCCCAGACCAGCGACCCGGCAAAGGCGATCGCCAGGCTCGAGAAGGCCATCGCCCAGTAGCCGAACAGCGGTTTGCGTGCGAAGACTGGGATGACTTCGGAGATGACACCCATGGCGGGCAGAATCATGATGTAGACCGCTGGGTGGCTGTAGATCCAGAACAGGTGTTGATAGAGAACCGGATCGCCTCCTCTGGCGACATCAAACAGCCCGGCACCGAAGATCCGTTCGAAAAAAATCAGAGCCAGGGTGATCCCCAGCATCGGGGTGGCCAGCACCTGGACCCAGGCGGTGGCGTAGAGGGTCCAGACGAACATCGGCAGCTTGCCCCAGCCCATCCCCTTGCAACGCAGCCGGTGGATAGTGGTGACGAAGTTGATGCCGGTCAGGATCGACGAGAAACCGAGCAGAAAAGCCGCCGAAACCGCCAGATTGACGTTGGTGGTGGTCTGGGTGCTAAACGGAACATAGAAGGTCCAGCCGGTATCGGGTGGGCCGCCGCCGCTGAAGATAGCGACGACCGCTAATATTGCGCCACCGACATAACAGTACCAGGAGAGCAGGTTAATGCGCGGAAAGCTGACATCACGCGCGCCGATCATGATTGGCAGCAGAATATTGCCGAAGGCCGCCGGAATACTCGGGATGATGAACAGAAAGATCATAATCACGCCATGGACGGTGAAGGTGGCGTTATAGGTCTGGGCTTCCATGATGCCGGTACCCGGCTGCAAGAGTTGCAGGCGTAAGGCCAGACCCAGACAGACGCCAACAATAAACAGGCGGACGATGCAGCCGAGGTAGAGCAGACCGATCCGCTTATGATCGGTCGATGTCACCCAGCCCAGAATGCCTGCGCGCGGACTTTCGCTGAAGAAGCCGCCGTAGCCAGAGGTTGTTTCACTCATGATTTCTTCTTTCTGCCGCCGAAAACAAGATAAAGCAAAAATGAACCCAGGGTCAGCAGAATGACCGTGCCGCTGATCCGCAGGAGATTAAAGGTGTATCTGCGCCCGACCGGGTCGTAGCTGAAACAGAAGGAGAGTGCCTTGCGCACCGGGTTGCCGATCCGCCCCTCTGAGGCTTCGATCAGTGCCATGGTCAGATCCAGCGGCGAAAAACGGTAACCGTTCAGGTAGCGGACGATTTTCCCCGTGTCGCTGACCACAAAGGCGGCCACCGGATGCAAAAAATCTGCGCCTTTTTTCGGAAAGCGGTAGCCTGCTGAATCGGTCACCAAGCGGATGTTTTTTTTATCGCCGGTCAAAAAGGACCAGGCGGCACGCGGAAAGTTGTTATTCAATGCCGTCATGAAGGTTTTTTTGCTATGGGCCGCAATGGCAGTCCCCTCTTCGTCATCGATGCTGAAGGTGACAACCCGGTAGTCTTTACCTGCCTCAAGTTTGATGTCGGGCAGTGCTTTGACCAGGCCACCAAGTAAGAGGTTACAGACGTTGCGGCAACGATAATAGACTGGAACAATCAGGGTTGGTCGATCGATCAGTTCATTCAGGCGTACTTTCTGCCCGTTAGAGTCTATAAATTGGGTATTTAAGGGAATATATTCACCCAGCCGCTCATCCAGCCAGTTTGGTGGCGGGTCTGCCATCAGATGCTGTTCCGCTGCCGGTTCGCCATCATGCGCATGTACAGTGTGCAGGGGTATAAACAGGCAAAATATTGTCAGTAGAATGTAGACGTAAGGCAACAGAATAACTCCTGAAATATAGAATTATATTGTACTGCTAAATAGTTTACTCTTTTAGTCATTTATCGCAAGCAGATTGACGCACTTTTGGCGAATATTAAATGGTACCATGAAAATTTCTTGGCAACAGTTCCAGTCGCGCATTAAGATACATTTCATTCACAATAAACCGGAGGAATCGTGATGGAAGAGATTAGACAACGGTTGACTGACTTGGAGATGCGTTTCGCTTTTCAGGCCGAGACAATCGAAGAGTTAGACCAGGTTGTGACCACTTGCAATCTGCAGATTCAGCAATTGACCCGTGAAAATAGTCACCTCAAGGAGATGCTGCGTTCCCTGGCTCCCGATCTGCCGGAATCGCCCGATGAGTGACCGGTTACTCCCTTCGCGGCGCGTGTTGCTGGAGGCTTTGGTGTTGGTCTTTTTTGCGGTTGCCGTGGGATTGAGTCTGAATTACGCGCTGGTCCTGAGGGCCTTCTCTGGACGGACTGTGGTGGTTAAATCAGCGTCTCTTAACCAGCCTGCACAGCAGTTTCCTCAGCCGGTCGATTACGAAGAGTTGGACGATCTGCTCGCGACGGGGTCCCGGTTTATCGATGCGCGTGATGCGCATCTTTACGCCGATAGTCACTTGCCGGGAGCTATCTCTCTGCCCCTGGGCGAGGTCGATCAACGCTTGGAAGCGTTCTCGGCGCAGGTACCCCGTGAAACGTCGTTGATTCTTTATTGCAACGGTTTCGGCTGCCCGGATTCCTTCGATCTGGGGGTGCGACTGATTGCCGAAGGCTATCGGCAGGTCAAGGTGTATGAGGGCGGATTCCCCGAATGGCGTGATCGCGGTCGACAACTTGAAACGGTAGAGAAGCGATGAAAAAGTGGAGTTATCACCTTTGTCGCTTGTTGCTGGCCGGGGTTTTTATCTATGCAGGATTTCTAAAAGGGCGTGATCCGGTCGCCTTTGCCGGACAGGTTGCGGCCTATCAAATTTTACCCTATGCATTCAATTATCTGGTTGCCGCGACTCTGCCCTTTATTGAATTGCTCTGTGGGGTGTTGTTGCTGTTGAATCGCCGGGTTCAACCGGCGCTGTTGGTTCTTTTTGGTCTGAACGCTGCGTTTATGCTCGCCCTTTTCAGTCTGGTGTGGCGTGGCCTGGATATCGATTGTGGCTGCTTTCATCCCGGGGCCGAAGAGGGGACGGGAACCAGCCCGTTGATGGCGTTATTCCGTGATGCGGGACTGATGCTGGCGATTTTGAGCGTCTGGGTGTTCCGTCCTAAACAGGCCGGGGAGCCGCTCGATGAATGAACCCTGGCAGCAGCAACTGCGCGGGCTGCTGACCGATCCTGTTGAATTGGCTGAACGTTTCAATCTCGATCCGCAGGTGCTGAAAGCGGTCACAGAACGCTATCCCTTGCGGATCAGCAAGGCGGTGCTCGATTTAATCGAAACCCCCGGCGATCCGATCTGGCGACAGTTTATTCCCGATCCGCGTGAACTCGAAGCGACTGGGCTGGTCGATCCCCTCGGCGAGGAGGATCTGTCACCGGTGCCGAGCGTTGTCCATCGTTATCCCGATCGCGCGCTCTTTCTGGTTAGTGGCAGTTGTGCCAGTTATTGCCGCTTCTGTACCCGCAAACGGCGAGTCGGTTGTGCGGGCAGTGCGCCCAGTTTTCGTGAATTACGGGCCGGAATCGACTATATCGCCGCAACGCCGCAGATCCGTGATGTGCTCTTTTCGGGAGGCGATCCCCTGCTGCTGCCCGATGCTGTACTCGGTGATCTGCTCGATCGTGTCCACCAGATCCCGCATGTAGAAATCCTGCGCATCGGCAGTCGTGTCCCTTTAACCCTGCCTCAACGGATCACTCCTGCCCTTTGTACCTTGTTGAAACGCTTCTCTCCCCTTTATCTGAATACCCATTTCAATCACCCGCGTGAACTGACGGACGAAGCGCTTGCCGTCTGTAACCTGCTGGCCGATCACGGCATTGTGCTGGGCAATCAGACGGTCCTGCTTAAGGGGGTTAATGATGATCCGGAGGTGATTCGTGAGTTGTTTTTTAAACTCTTGAAGATGCGGGTGCGTCCCTATTATTTGCATCAGATGGACCTGGTGCGTGGCGGCGAGCATTTTCGGACTCCGCTTAATTGTGGCCTGAACATTATGGCTGAGCTGCGCGGCAAGGTCACCGGGATGGCCTGCCCGCAGTTTGTCGTCGATCTTCCGGGTGGCAAGGGCAAGGTGCCGTTATTGCGGGATGCACTCAGCCAGAACAAGCAAAAAACCTACATCCGTTCAGCAGCGGATGAAATAATCGATTATCCAGATTGTGTCTAGAGGACAGTTATCTTTGAAAAGACTGAGTTGCAACGTTTGACGTTTGTGTTGATGCACAGTCTGTCTCTGTGTGGGCAAGCGTAGTATTGGCGAACCCTTCTGAGGTACCTTTCTATTGTAATTTGTCTCTTTGGAACAAGATGTTTTCTGGAAGTGGAAGTACATGTTGTTTGTTTTTGTTGATTTACCATTAACTTGTTGTTGTTTTAAAATTAAAAACAGTGCAATCTGAGAAATTAGTCTGGACTTCTTTTAAATTGTTAGTATATCGTCTTCTCTAGAGGGCTAAGCATTTTCTAATTGTGTATGGAATGGAAGGTTCTTGTTTTATTTAACGGTTTTTTAAGTAGATCTATTATTAGAAAAATAAATTTACGGTGTCGTATTGCTGAAAAGCGGTATGCCTTTGTAAAGAGCAAATCACGAGAAATCGTGAGACGCAGAGCTTAGGGACTACCGGAGAAATTCCCTCTCCTATGTCAGCCTGGCCGCCAGAGGTTATTCTGGTGGCTTTTTTATTGCCTGCCTAGAATAACAATATCCATCCTCAGTACGACTTCATCAAAAAAAACAAAACAGACTTGAATGGAAAGATATGAGCGTTTTCTCAGCCGATATCTTGTTTTACTTGCT
>JAKIUS010000126.1 GCA_021647445.1 Geopsychrobacter sp.
CCCTTCGCCGCCGATCTCGACACCAGTCTCAAAATTCGTTTCACCGACATCGATCTGGCCCCGGCGACTCCCTATTCAGGAACCTACCTCGGCTACAGCATCGACAAAGGGAAGCTCTACCTCGACCTCGATTATCGAATCGCCAACCGACAGGTAAAGGCGACCAACAAGATCTTCCTCGATCAATTCACCTTCGGCAAAGCGGTCGAAAGCGCTGAGGCGACCGGTCTACCGGTTCGACTGGCGGTCGCACTGCTCAAGGATCGCAAGGGGGAGATTCATCTCGACCTGCCGATCATGGGCAATACCGATGACCCCGAATTCGGCATCTTCAGCACCGTCATGACCCTGCTCAAAAACCTGCTGGTCAAGGCAGCAACTTCCCCCTTCAGCCTGCTCACTTCGATGTGCGGCGGCGATGAAGAGTTTACCCAGATCAGCTTCCCGGTCGGGGTCGCGACCCTGACCACCGAGAATCTTGAAAAACTACAAACACTCACCCGGATGCTCGACGAACGTCCGGCGCTCAATCTCGAGCTCAGCGCCTTTATCGATCCCGAAAATGACCCGGAAGGATACCGTAGAGAAACCTTGCGTCAGACCGTCATCAAAGAGTGGCAAAAACGCAGCAAACCTGCAGCGAAACAAACAATACCTGCGGATGAATATCTGAAAAACTTGCGCCACATCTATAAAAGAGCGAAGTTCCCCAAACCACGCAACGCCTTTGGTCTGCAGAAAAAACTCCCTTCGTCCGAAATGGAGAAGTTACTGCTGGCCAATATGCAGGTTGGGGAAGAGGAGTTGACCCTGCTCGCCAAAGCGCGCGCGACGCAGATCCAAACCGAACTCATAGCATTGGACCCCACTTTGAAACCGAGAATTTTCCTGAAAAATGCCGAAATCACCAAACCACCGGCCAAAAATAAACCGGCGGCCCGCGTCGAGTTTGGTATTGCGGCCAACTAATTATACAACGGAGCCTCTTTTTTCTGCCCGGTCTGAACCTGACCAGCAAAGGACAGCAGCATCAACCCGGCACAGTTGATCCATCCTCTATATTTAAAACTCAAACATTGACAACGGCGCCCCTTCTAAAGCACTCTTGCTGCGCACACTCCAATAACCGCACAAAATACCGAGGTTATATCTGCATGAAACCTTTAACCTTTGAATACCAGTTTCGTCTCAATAATGGCGCAGAAGAGACGTACACCCTGAATCTCGATTCTGACAGTCTTCTCTTGCAAGACAATCTCCCCGACAAACTGCCGGACTGGGCCCGTCTCGATAACGCCAAATGTTCGAACTGCCCTCTGACAACAGCAGAATATCCTTATTGCCCGGCGGCGGCCAATCTGGTCAAACTGGTTGAAAACTGCAACGATCTAATCTCTTGTGAGCAGATCAACATCGAAGTTATCACCCCGGAGAGAAAAACTTCTTACTACACCAGCGCCCAACGCGGTATCAGTTCGATTATGGGTTTAATTCTCGCGACCTGTGGCTGTCCGCACACCAGTTTCTTCCGCCCGATGGCCCGCTTTCATCTCCCGCTCTCCAACAGCGAAGAGACCACCTATCGCGCCGTCTCCATGTACCTTATCGGTCAATATTTCGAACACCAGCAAAATCGCCCCGCAGATCTCGACTTAAAAGGACTGGTCACCATCTACGAACAGGTGCGCATCGTCAACCGCTCCATGGCCACCCGTCTAAAAGGTGTCAGCGATGAAGACGCCACCGTCAACGCCCTGATTCTGCTCGACACCTTTGCCCGCTCCATCCCCTACGCGATTGAAGACTCCCTCGATCGGATCCGTTACATGTTTCAGAATGTTGGGACTGCCCGGTAGCCTCTTTCGAAAACCCCATTTCTAAGTTATCTTGTCAGGATATCTTGCAAAATATCCCGATGAAAGATACCCCATGGCCCGTTTTGAACTGAAATCCGACTTTACCCCCGCTGGCGATCAACCACAGGCGATTGAAGAGCTGGTGGCAGGGATTAAGCGCGGCGATCAGCATCAGGTGCTGCTCGGTGTGACTGGTTCGGGCAAGACCTTCACCATGGCCAACGTGGTGGCGCAGGTGCAGAAGCCGACCCTGGTGCTGGCGCACAACAAGACCCTCGCCGCGCAGCTGTATGGTGAATTCAGCGAACTCTTCCCCGATAACGCGGTCGAATATTTTGTCAGCTATTACGACTACTACCAACCGGAGGCCTATGTGCCTTCGACCGATACCTTCATCGAGAAGGACAGCGCAATCAACGAAGAGATCGACAAGCTGCGCCACAGTGCGACACGCAGCCTGCTGACCCGGCGTGACGTGCTGATTGTCGCCTCGGTGAGTTGCATCTACGGCTTGGGTTCGCCGGAGGCCTACTTCGGGATGCTGCTTAAGCTGAAGGTTGGCCAGGAGATCGAACGCAACACGTTGCTTAAGCAGTTTATCGAAATTCAATATGAACGCAACGATGTCGATTTTCACCGCGGCAGCTTCCGCGTACGCGGAGATTCGGTCGAGATTTATCCGGCCTACGAAGAGAAACGCGCCATCCGCATTGAATTTTTCGGCGATGAGATCGATGCCATCAGCGAGATCGATCCGTTGCGCGGCCGGGTGCTCGAACGCCTGGAACAGATCACCATCTTCCCCGCCAGCCACTATGTGGCGACCCGTCCGACCCTCGACCGTGCGGTCAAAGAGATTCAAGATGAACTGCAACTGCGCATTCAGCATTTTCGCGAAAACAATATGCTGCTTGAGGCACAACGGATTGAACAACGTACCCTGTTCGATATCGAAATGATGGAGGAGATGGGCTACTGCCAGGGGATCGAAAACTATTCGCGTTTTCTCGACCGGCGTCAGCCCGGCGAGCCGCCTTCGACCCTGCTCAGTTATTTCCCTGAAGACTCCCTGATGATTATCGATGAGAGTCATGTCAGCGTCAGTCAGGTCGGTGCCATGTACCGCGGTGACCGTTCGCGCAAGGAGACCTTGGTCAGTTTCGGTTTCCGCCTGCCTTCCGCCCTCGATAACCGGCCATTGATGTTCGAGGAGTTCACCAAAAAACAACCGCAAACGGTCTATGTTTCAGCGACTCCGGCCGACTATGAAATGGAACAGGCGCAGGGCGTCTTTGTCGAACAGGTGATCCGGCCGACCGGGCTTATCGATCCGCCGGTCGAGGTGCGCCCTGCGGTTGATCAGGTCGATAATCTGATTGGCGAAATCCGCGAGGTGGTCGCAAAGAATGAACGCGTTCTGGTCACCACCCTGACCAAACGGATGGCCGAGGACTTAACCGGCTACCTGCAAGAGATCGGCATCCGCGTCAACTACATGCACTCCGACATCAAGACCATGGAGCGCATACAGATCATCCGTGGTCTGCGCGCGGGGGAGTTCGACGTGCTGGTCGGGATCAACCTGCTGCGCGAAGGGCTGGATATCCCTGAAGTCTCGCTGGTGACGATTCTGGACGCCGACAAGGAGGGCTTTTTACGTTCGACCCGTTCGTTGATTCAGACCTGCGGACGGGCCGCGCGCAATGTCGCCGGACGTGTCATCCTGTACGGAGACAAGATTACCCGTTCAATGCAGGCCTGCCTTGATGAGACCGAACGTCGCCGCCACAAGCAGTTGGCGCACAACCTTGAGCATGGCATTACCCCCCGATCGATCAAAAAATCGTTGCACTCAATACTAGATGATCTCGGCCGCAACAATGAAGAAGAGACACTGATCGCCGAGGCCCTGAGCCAATATGACAGTCCAGAAGATTTGCGCAAACAGATTGCCAAAACCAAAAAACAGATGCTCGCCGCCGCAGCTGACCTCGATTTTGAGACTGCCGCCCAACTGCGTGACCAGATGCTGCAGCTCGAAAAACAGGAACTGGCTCTGCGCGGTTGATTGTTGCCCTCTGATAAAATCCACTATTTCCCATTGACATAATCATTAGCAGTCCGTCATGATCTGCCCGGGATTAATCTATGTGCGCGAGTTGAAGCCTCTAGATTTAGGAGGGAGTATGAGTGAACGAAGTTTCCAGGTGATTTTCGGTGGAGACCTGGCCCTGGATACCGATGAAGATCAGGTACGACAGAGTCTGGCGGAACAGTGCAAATACAGCACTGAAGCCATAAACAAGATCCTTTCCGGCAAGAATCCGGTCCTGAAAGAGGGGCTGAACCAGTCTACGGCCCGGCGCTACAAGGACTTTCTAGATCGTTTGGGCCTACTGTGTAATATTATCGCCGAGCCAGCGCCAAAATCGCTATCTAACCCACACAAAAATCAGCCTTCCCTCGAAATCCGTCAGGATCTAATCCCTGAAACAGTCGGTCGCAGCTGCCCGAAATGTTTGGCCAAAGAACAGACCGGCGACAGCTGTACGCGCTGTGGACTACTCTTCTCCCGCTTCGAGGAAATCCAGAAACGGCGTGCCGAAAACCCGCGACCCCAGCCGGAAGCGAGCATCGAAAAGTCCTACTTTGAACTGCATCCCGAGCAACTTTTTATCCTCAAGGCCTTCGCCGTCATTATCGCTATTCTGCTGTTGCGAAATCTGTTAAGCGGCTTCCTGTTTATTATTTTCCTGATCTTTCCCATCGGCTTTCTGGTCTATATTCGCCTGCAGGCGGCAATGAACGATCAATCAGCCACCGAACTGCTGGCCCAACACATCACCTTCATGCCGGTGATGTATTCTAAAGAGGAGCGTGCTCAGGAATATATACCAAGGGTCACCTATAGTCTGATTCTGGTAAATGTCCTGATTTTCTACCTGTTCGAACTCCAGGTGAATCCGCAAATGATCTTCGATCAATTAGTTTTTCTCCCCTATAAACCGAACCTCTTCAATGTGCCCCTCAGCGCTTTCACATCACTCTTTCTGCACGCCAGCCATGCCCATCTGTGGGGCAACATGCTCTTCTTATGGGCCGTCGGTACCGTGGTTGAGCGTCGCATCGGCGCAAAACGCTTCATTCTCTTCTATTTTGCCGCCGGGATCAGTGCCGATATTAGCTACATGCTGGCCTGCGCTATTATCGGCATTCCGGCTCACCTGCTCGGTGCCTCCGGGGCTATTGCTGGCGTGATGGGTATCTTCGCCATGCGTTGCTATTTCAAAAGCATGGTCTTCCCGTTGCCGATTCTGGGGGTTTTTTCGCTGTTTCTGCCGATCAGCCTGAAAATCAGACTCAACTCTCTTGTGATTATCGGACTCTTCTTTCTTGCCGATCTCAGCGGGGGTGTGCAGCAGTTGACGGGCACCAGCAGTTCGAATGTCGGCCACTGGGCGCATATCGGCGGCATGCTTTGCGGCATCGCCCTGGCAATATCGGTCAAGCTGAATGAAGAGGCAATCACCGAACGTCATATGGATATCGGCAGTCAGGCGGTCACGGCCAACCTCGGCACAGGCACCAGCGAGGGTGAAGAATCGCTGCGCATGGTCCTGAAACAGGATCCGCAGAATGTCGAGGCCCTGCTCCTGCTGGCTCGCCTGCGCACGAAGTATTCCACCACCGAGGAGGGGGAAGAACTCTATCGGCAGGTCATTCCACTGCTGGCCCGCAGTCGACCAGACGACGCGCTAATCGCCTA
>JAKIUS010000127.1 GCA_021647445.1 Geopsychrobacter sp.
GCCAGGTCTAGCGGCCATGATCAGGTTTTCCCTGACACTCAGATTGGGAAAAATCCCACGGTCTTCCGGCACAAAGGCAATCCCCTGACGCACAATCTTGTAGGGTGCCGCTCCGGTCATATCCTGACCATAAACCCTGACCGTTCCCTGGCGAGGCGGGGTCAGTCCCAGCAAGGAGCGTAGCAGGGTCGTCTTGCCCATACCGTTACGCCCCATCAGGCTCAGGACCTCACCCGGATCGATACTCAAACTGACACCATGCAGGATATGGCTATCGCCATAGTAGGTGTGCAGTCCTTGCGCCTCGATAATCGGCCCTTCGGTTTGGCGTGCCATCAGACGGCATCCTCTTCGACACCCAGATAGGCCTCCTGAACGGCCTGACTGTTGCGGATCTGCTCGACCGTGCCAGTCTCCAGAACTCGGCCATTGACCATGACGGTCAAGCGGTCGGCAATCGAAAAGACCGCATCCATATCGTGTTCGATGAGGATCAGGGTATGGTCTACGGCCAGGCGGCGTAATAGTTCGATGACCTGGAGTGATTCGTCGCTGCCCATTCCGGCCAGGGGTTCATCGAGCAGCAGCAGCTCCGGTTCGGTCGCCAGCATCATGCCGATCTCCAGTTGTCGTTGTTCGCCGTAGCTCATCGCCGAGGCCCGGCTATCGCTACGCTGACTGAGGCCACAAAGTTCGAGGGCCTTCTCGGTGCGCTCCGCTACGCTCTTTAAATGTCTGGCGGCCCGGAAAAAACGCATCGAGGTGTTGATGCGTGACTGGGCCGCAACCCAACAATTTTCGAAACAGCTGAATTCCGTAAAAATATTGGTTTTCTGGTAACTGCGGCCGATCCCCATCTGAGAAATTTTATGGGGTGGCAGACTGGTGATATTGCGCCCATTAAAGAGAATGGCGCCATCAGAGGGCAGAAGATCGCCCGACAACAGATTGATCAGGGTTGTTTTTCCCGCACCGTTCGGTCCGATAATCGCGTGGACCTGACCGCGCTCAAACGCCAGCGTCACATTGTTGACCGCGATCAGCCCCCCAAAGTTCTTGCTTAATCGGTCGGTTTTCAGAATCACATCAGCCATCAGTCGGTCCCTTCGGGTCGATCTTCTGCTTCGAGCGGAAGAACGCGATAATTCGCGGGAAGAGACTTGTTGCTCCACGCGGCAGAAACAGGACGACGGCGATCACGATTCCTCCGAGCAACAGTTGCCAATGCCCGGTCAATTCAGGCAGAAAATTCTGTAGCAGAACAATGATAAAGGCTCCAACAATGGGCCCGTAGAGGGTTCCCATCCCACCCAGAATGACGATTGCGATACAGACCCCGGATTCGTGCCAGCTCATATAAGACGGATTAACATAGCCGGTATGGGCACCCTCCAGAAACCCTGCCAGTCCGGCCAGGGTTCCGGCGATTACGAAGCTCACCAGCTTATAGCCGTTGGTCGAATAGCCCAGAGCCCGCACCCGATGTTCGTTGGCCTTAATCGCGGTGATCACCTTGCCAAAGGGCGCACGCAGGATCATCACCAGAAACAGGTAACCGGAAACCAGGCAAGCCAAGGCGAAGTAATAGAAGTTGTTCTCGTGATCGAGCTTGAGAATATCCTCCGATCCGATCATCAGCACCGGTTTAAAAAACAGAAAGATTCCGTCATCGCCTCCGAAGCGTGACGACTCAAAAAAGTAGTAGAAAAACATCTGGGCCATCGCCAGAGTGATCATGATGAAATAGACCCCACTGGTGCGGATACTGATCCAGCCGACCACTAGGGCGGCCAAGCCGGCCGCGGCCAGCGAGAGGGGCAACGCCTGCCAAATATGAATCACCGCCGCATCCTGAAAGGCGATGGCCAGAGCATAACCACCAATCCCGAAAAAAGCGGCGTGCCCAAAACTGACCAGGCCGGTATAACCGATCAGCAGGTCCAAACTCAGGGCAAAGATGGCAACGATAAAAATCCGGGTCACCAGTCCGACATAAAAAGATGAGCCGAACAGCGGAAAAAGCACAAGGGCCACTAACGCCATAAACAACGACAAGTTGCGGGTCCGCGAGGTCATCTCAGGCGACCTTCCCGAACAGCCCCTGAGGCCGCCACAACAAGATAATCGCCATCAGTGCGTAGACTACGACGCTGGCCATTTCGGGCAACAGGACCTTGCCGAAGGTGCTCACCAGCCCGATCAGCATGGCACCGACGAACGCCCCCTTGATCGAACCGGTACCACCAATGACCACCACCACGAAGGAGATAATTAGCACATTATCGCCCATCCCCGGATAGACCGAATCGATCGGTGCGGCCAGCATCCCGGCGAAGGCCGCCAGCCCCACCCCCATACTGAAGACGAAGGCAAACAATCGATTCACATTGATACCGAGGGCCTGCACCATCTCGCGGTTACTGGCCCCGGCCCGAATCGTCATCCCCAGCCGAGTCTTCTGAATCACCCAATACATAGCTCCGGCCAGGGCGATACAGGCCGCTGAAATGAATAGACGATAAACGGGATAACTCTGATTCTCGGTGAGCTGAAAGGATCCAGACAGGATTGCCGGGATCGGCACACTGTGGACATCGGTCCCCCAGAGGATCTGTTGCAATTCATTGAAGACCAGAATCAGGGCGAAGGTCAGCAGAACCTGGTAGAGGTGATCCAGCTTAAAGAGAAAGGAGATGGCAAAACGCTCCACCAGGTAACCGACGGCCAGGGCAATCGGCAACCCGAGCAGGATGCCGAGCCAGAGACTACCGGTTACGCCCGTCAACCAGTAAGCCAGGTAGGAGCCGAGCATATAAAACGAGCCGTGGGCCAGGTTGATAATCCCCATGATCCCGAAGAGCAGAGTCAGGCCGCTGGCCACCAGAAAGAGGAGAAACCCATACTGGATGGCATTGAGAAGTTGGACCAGGTAGAAGGATAATTCCATTGTCAGCCTGCGTTATGATTAACCTCAATATTTACAGGTAATGCCGCGCCCCCCCTTATCCGGCCTTCGGCCACCTTCTCCCTCATGGAGAAGGGTTTCTGCTCCCGTCCGGCACAGCAGTCTGCGTCGGACGGGAGCGGAGCGAACCTTATGTCATTGTACAACCGGTGGCGGGATCATCCTGCTCCTTGGCGGCCACGCGAATAACGCGATTTTCGCCTTTGATCACTTCGCGCAGGTAGATATCGTGAATCGGGTTGTGCGAGGCGGAGAAACTCAGCTTGCCGCGTGGGCTGTCGATGACAGAAGTCTCCATGGCACGGATCATTTCGGCGCGGGCACCGGTATCGCCCTGCACCGCGTTCATCCCGCGCAGGATCAACTCCCCAGCGTCATAACCCTGAACCGCGTAAACGTCGGCCTGAACCCCCGTGGCGGCTTTAAAGGCAGAACGGAAATGAATATTGGCCGGGTTATCGAGTGAATCGGCATAATGGAGGATGGTGCGCACACCTTCAGCGGCATTTCCCTGTGCAGCCCCTAGACCCTCGGTCAAGAAACCGGCGCCATAGAGTTTAATCGATTTTTTAAGCCCCGCAGCAGCAAAATCTTTGACGTATTTGACCGCACCACCCCCGGCGTAAAACGTATAAACCGCATCAGGTTTGAGGGCCGCAAGTTTGGTCAGATAGGCCTGAAAATCGACCTTGGGGAAGGGAGTGGGGATCTCTTCAACGATGGTCCCCCCGCCCGGCAGGAAGGACTTCTTGAATGCTGCTGCGACCTGCTTGCCAAACCCGTAATTCCAGTACATCAGCACCACCCGTTTGTGGCCATCCTCTAGCATCGCCGATCCTCCGGGGAAGCCCATCTGGTAACTGGAGAAAGAGGTGCGAAAAACATTGGGAGCACAAAGCACACCGGTCAACTGATTGGCACCCGCATTGGGAATAACAGTAATCGGGCCATCACCCCTGGCCATTTTGACCATCGCCATGCCGACGACCGAATGGACCGGTCCGACCAAAAAATCAACATGTTCCTTCTTGATCAGCTTCTCGGTCAACTGCTGCGCCTTGGCCGGTTTGGCCTCACTGTCAATATCGACAAACTCAATCGCGCGGCCACCCAGTTTGTTGCCCGCCTCGGAAAATCGCAACATCATGGCGTTGCGGATGTTCGTGCCAAGTTTGGCATAGGTCCCGGTGTAAGGCAGCAAAATACCGACCTTGACCTTGGCCTGAGCACCGATGGCAAATGTTGCCGGGACAAAAACGGATGCGGCAGCCAACCCGGCAGTAGCGACCGTTCCCTTGATGACAAAATCGCGCCTTGATATTCCTTTGTTGTTTTCGCTCATCTTGTTTCCTCCACAGTACTATTCGATCCGAAGTCACAGGCAGGCCGACTGCCCAGCTGTGACTTCGGCCACTGATGATGGTCAGGAGCGTAACTTGAAACGCTGGATCTTGCCGGTCGCAGTTTTGGGCAGTTCAGTGACAAACTGAAACCAGCGCGGATATTTGTAAGGGGCCAGACCCTTTTTGCAATGGGTCAGCAGGTCGGCCGATAGGGCATCACCCGCAGCGGCCTGATCCTGCAAGACGATATGGGCTTCCGGCTTGATCAGGCCCGCAGCGTCTGCTCTGCCAACGACCGCGACCTCAAGCACCCTGGGATGTTCGATCAGTTTTGCCTCAATCTCGAAAGGAGAACACCAGATACCGCCCACCTTCAGCATGTCGTCGTTGCGACCGCAATAGTGGAAGTAACCCTGCCGGTCCTGCAGGTAGGTATCACCAGTATCGAGCCAGCCATCGACCATGGTTCTGGCGGTTTTCTCGGGATTGTTCCAGTAGCAGCGCGCCGTGGAATCCCCCCGGATCCAGAGTTGACCACTTTCTCCACCAGGCACCTCTGCGCCAGTTTCATTGACAATCCTTGCCTCATAGCCTGGCACCATCCGCCCACTCGAACCGGGATTGATATCATCAACCCGATTGGAGATAAATATGTGCAGCAGTTCAGTAGAGCCGATTCCATCGAGGATGTTCAGGCCGGTCTTTTTGCTCCAGCGATTAAAGATATCCGACGGCAAAGCCTCACCGGCAGAGACACATATTCGGACCGAAGACAGGTCGCAAGCCCCGCTTTCGAGTGCCTGCAACTGGGCCGCGTAGAGGGTCGGGACGCCATAATAAAGGGTCGGTTTGAACTGTTCGATCGTCTCGAAAGTGGATTGGGGGGTTGGACGCGCATCATAAAGAACGGTGCTGGCACCGACCCATAACGGAAAGGTCATGCCATTGCCCAAGCCGTAAGCAAAGAAGAGCTTGGCTGCTGAGAAGCAGACATCATCTTCCTGAATGCCCAGCACCTGGACTCCGTAGAACTGGCTGGAAACCACCATGTCGCGGTGGCGATGCACCGCTCCCTTGGGACTACCGGTCGAACCTGAAGAATAGAGCCAAAAACAATCATCCTCAGCCGTTGCTGCTGCGGGTTCGAGATCAGCCGCGGCATCCTTAATCAGCGACTGCAGGCTGTCGCTCTCTCCCTCGGCAAGAATGCAATGGGTAGGTCGCACCTCAAGCTGATTGAGCGCTGCTTCGACCTCACCGGCGAATTCGGGGGAATAGATGACCGCTGCACAGCCGGAATCTGCGAGGATGT
>JAKIUS010000128.1 GCA_021647445.1 Geopsychrobacter sp.
TCCAAAAAACCGGGGGCACCTTGCTATTCTGCTGTTGTTATTGCCGGAAGAGAATCAGTCTCAGCAGAAGCTTCTGAGTTATACGTCTGCTGGGCACGGGCCCGCGACTGCTGCCGCGTTTGGCTGTTGGTACCTTCGGCAGCCTGGTTCTTTTGATAGCGGTACTTATTCTGCTGCCGCGTTTGAGTCTTTGTCATGGTACCAACCCCGGAACCTGAGACACCACCAGACTGGTAACGCTTACCACCGCCGCCACCTTTGCCAGCCAGAACCGGGGTTGCCAGCGTACAGGTCAGGAACAGAACCGCAAAAATCATCATTTTTCTTTTCATACCAGAATCTCCTTTTATATCTATAGTTTGATATTGCCTTCTAGTTGTATAGAACGCCGGAGTTGCAAATCGGTTGACGCAATAGATACAAATGCAGCAGAAATATTTCGCGCAGCAAAAGTTCAGGTGGCGAACCGGTCGAGCAAGGCACGAAAAGAGGCAACCGTGGTTGCCCGTTTCAGCTTTTTTAGATCTCGTTGCAGCTCTTCGTCGGGGATAAAGTTGAGCAGATCTTTCAGCTTCATCAATGCCTGTCGGTCGCCACAGAATCTTACCAGATAGCGATTCAGTAAATTTTCAATATAACCGTCCAGTTCCCGGCGGCGCTTCCCTACTGCAACACACCCGGCCAGCTCCCCGCGAACCCGTTGGAACAACCAAGGGTCGGCCAGCGCGCCACGACCGAACATCAGCCCGGCCACACCGGTTTCCGCCAGCAATCGCTGCCCGATTGCGGCATTATTGATGTCACCATTGGCGATCACCGGCAGCGCGGTCCGCTGCACCACCTCGGCGGTCAACCGATGATCGGCATGGCCAGCATACTTCTGCACCACAGTGCGTGGATGCAGGACCAGATAGTCAAGGCCGCAATCTTCGAACCGGGGCAACAGCTGAAAAATCTGTTGCGGGTCGTCGTAACCAGAACGACACTTGACCGAAAAACTGCCGCTGATCACCTGACGCAGTGAGGTGAGCAACTCAATCAGCTTATCCGGGTCGCGCAGCAGTTCACCGCCGGTCGCGCCAGTGGTCATCCGCCCATAGGGGCAACCAAGATTTAAATTGAGATGCTGTGCCCCGGCCATCTCCAACCCTTGCGCCGCTTCACACAAGGGCTCTGCACCGTGGCCGATCATCTGCACCACCAGCGGAGTCGTCCCTTCGTGACTGCCAACCTCGTCCAGATCACTTCTGGTTACCCGTTTGCGGCTGCGGGTCTGTACCCGCACAAATTCGGTAAAGACCAGATCCGGGGCCACCTGCTCGATAAACAAGTGACGCAGCACGCGGTTGGTTAATCCCTGCATCGGCGCCAGCATCAATAGCGGTTGGTGATTAAATAGATTTTTTACGACGTTTGATTTCATAGAGGCGACTGTCGGCAAGCTTAAGCAATGCGGCGGGATGCTGTTCTTCTTGCGAGGAGGCGATACCGTAGCTGATACGCACCTCAAGACTCTGCCCCTTGAATTTCAATGGTGATTTGAAAAATTGCGCTTCCATCCGCTCCAGTAGACCTTCGGCATTCGCCCGATCGGTCTGCGGCAGCAGCAAGACAAATTCATCACCCGCCAGCCGGGTACAGAGATCGGTTTGCCGGCTCATCTTGTTAAGACCATCGGCCAGGTACTTCAACAAGGCATCGCCATAATCATGCCCATGACTATCATTGACAACCTTGAGGCGATCAAGATCCAAAAAAGCAACACTGATTTCACCGCCATAACGATTAACGCGTGCCAGTTCGGCGTTGAGAAAACGTTCCATCGCCCGCCGGTTCGGCAGCGCGGTCAAGGAATCATGATAGGCCAGATGCTGCAACTGTTCATGAGCGATCACGTTGGACAGGCCGATGGAGAGCTTGACCGCCAGACGTTCGAGATAGATCGGATTGTAATCTGGGTTAAAACGCTTGGGATCGGGATCTGCCTGGTTGAGACTGCCAACCAGTTCGCCATCCAGATGCAGGGGAACCAGCGCTAGTGACCTGAAATGTTCGCGACGGGCGGGGGGTAATAGCTTGAAGTACGGGGCAAGATTTTCGTTGGCCACCAGCGGTCGATCAGGTTGAGGGAACAATCCAACAAAACTGTCCCGTTTGACCAACAGGGCCTCTCCCTTGCCACGCACAAAGCGCGCGGCCTTCGAATCGTCGATAAAGGTCAGCCAGGTCTGCGGCACATCAAACAGCTCGGCAACCTGCTGCGGCAACCGATTGCAGAAGCTCGCGACATCGAGGGTTCTTAAGATTTCGACATCGAGAGCGTAGAACTTTTCAGCCAACTCTTCATGCTCGTGAAACCGTTCGATGATCGACTGTCTGCGCATCGGCTCTCTCCGCTAAAAGGATCTGCAGAGATAACATAGTGGCGGCAAAAAAATCCATTGTTCCTCTCCATTGCCGTACGTATTCGGAGAAAAAAATCCCGACCCGGCGTGTTTTGACGTATGATAAAGCCGCTTCCAATTCTGGAGAACTCCACATGCGCCTGCTCTCTAAAATCATCTTCAGCAATCCCGTCCTCGGCCTGCTGCTGACACTGCTGATTTTTGCCGCATCCTTAAGCGGCTGTCCGCCATTGCAGATTCTGGATCAACAGCTCTTCGACCAACTGATCAGCCTGCGCAAACCGGCCAGCTCCGATAAGGTGGTCATGGTTGCCATCGATGTGAAAAGCCGCCAGCTGATCGGCGACACCCCCTGGCCACGCCAGCGGCTTGTTCAACTGATAGAGGCCATCCAGCGGCAACAACCAGCAGCCATTGGTCTTGTCGCCCCACTCAGCTTCCCTGCTGCGGATTCCAGCGCCGACAGCGCACTGGCTAAACAGGCCGCTACGCTGGTGGTGAGACTCGAAGATCACCAAGGGATAACGGCTGGCAACAGCTCCTATTTCAAGCCCCGTTCACTTCCACGGATCAAAGAGCTTCCTCCGACCCGGGAACTCCTCCGTGAACTGCGCAATCCACTACGGCCTTACCTGCAACAGCCGAACGTGCCCCTTTTTCTTCCACCGCTGCCCGCGCTACGCCAGAAGCTGAAAGCCGGACCGCTGGTTTTGTCCGAGGATCAGGATGGCAGACTCCGCCGCATGCCGCTGCTTGTCCCATGGCGGGATCGCTTACTGCCTTCACTCCCCCTGCAACTGATTCTCAAAGCAAGGGGCGAAAAGCTGCAGGATATCGTCTACGGCCCACTCGAATTCCCTGGGAACCTGCAGGTCGGCAAGTTGAATTTCAAACTGGGGCCAGGTTATCAACTGCTGCTCGACCGTTCGGGACAACACCCAGACTTTCAGAGCCTTTCGGCGAGCGATCTGCTGCAGCACAAACTGCCAAAAAACAGACTGCGCAGGCGCATTGTCCTGATCGGCGAAACGGCACAAAGAAGTTCGCCAAGCACCCTAAACGACCTGCAAGCGGCAAGTCTGGCCACCATCAGTCTACTCAACGGCACCCCCCTGTATCAGCCAGCCTGGGGCTGGCTACTCGAAACAGCAGTACTGCTCTACTTTGGCTTGCTCTGTTTTCTATTGCTGCCGCGTCTTTCGAGTCGATTCGGATTTTGCGTTCTGTTATTTTTTCTGGCGAGCTGGGTCTGCGCCGCTGCTGCCAGCCTGGTGATGAGCGGCCTCTGGTTCCATGTCGCCCCGGCGATCATCCTCTCGGTGCTCGGGTTTGTGCTGATTCACTACAAACGCCTGCGCTACGAACTTGCACGTTCGGTCGCCGAGAGCAACAAGATACTTGGCCGCACCTTTCATGAGCAGGGTCTGCTCGATCTGGCCCTTGAACACTTTCTCCGTTGTCCGCCCCGCGACGGCGACATAAAGAGACTACTCTACAACCTCGGGCTGGATTTCGAACGCAAGCGGATGCCGCATAAGGCGCTGAGGGTCTACCAACACCTGCAGAAAGCGGGACGCTTCCGCGATATCAAACAGCGAATCCGCCGGTTAAAGGAGCATGATCAAACCCTGGCCATGGTGGCTAATGACGGAACGATGCTGATCAACAAGGCCGGAGAGAAACCGATGCTCGGCCGTTACCGCATCGAGAAAGTGCTCGGACAGGGTGCCATGGGCACCGTCTATCTGGGCGTCGATCCCAAGATCAACCGCCAGGTCGCCATCAAGACCCTGGCTTACGAGCAGGTCGAGACGGCAGAACTCCCTGCGGTCAAGGCACGCTTCTTTCGTGAAGCAGAGGCCGCCGGTCGACTCAGTCACCCGCATATTGTTACGGTCTACGATGTCGGCGAGGAGACAGACCTGGCCTATATGGCGATGGAACTGCTGGGAGGCAAGGCACTCAGCCGCTACTGCAACAAAAAGAACCGCCTTGCGCCGCATAAGATCCTGGAGATCGGTGCGCAGATCGCCGGGGCCCTTGAGTACGCCCACCGTCCTGACGTGGTGCATCGCGATATCAAACCGGCCAACATCATGCTCGCTAAAAATGGGCAGGTTAAGGTCGCTGATTTCGGCGTGGCGCGCATGGTTTCGAGTTCACGCACCGAGACCGGTGTAATTCTCGGCACCCCGAGCTACATGTCACCGGAACAGGTGGCGGGCAAAAAAGTCGACGGGCGCTCCGACCTGTTTTCATTGGGCGTGGTCTTTTACGAACTGTTCAGCGGCGAAAAACCCTTTGTCGCTGATAGCCTGACCGCCCTGATGTTCAATATCTCCAACGCCAAATATCAGGATTTAGAAGAAATTTGTCCCGATCTGCCGGAGGATTGCTACCGGATCGTCGTTAAGCTGCTGAGCAAGGCGCCAAGCCGACGCTACAGGTCAGCCGATCTGCTGCAGCGTGAGATCTTGGAACTGCTCGACAGGATGGAGGAGAGATGAAACTGACCGCTTGTGCCTTGACTGATATCGGGTTGCGCCGCACCAATAACGAGGATTGCGTCTTTGCCGATTGCGAAAGCGGCCTGTTCATCGTCGCCGACGGCATGGGTGGCCATGCCGCTGGTGAGGTAGCCAGCGCCATGGCGGTCGCAACCATCTGCAACCAACTGCCGCCCGTCGCCCCTGCCCCGCAGGATGCCGCAACCTGCCTGCAACACGCCTTCGTCGACGCCAGCCACGATATCCACCAGGCGGCTCGCAAAGATGACTCAAAGCGCGACATGGGCACTACCCTCTCCGTTTTGTATATGGACAGCGAAGCGGCCCAACTGGCCCATGTCGGCGACAGTCGTATCTATCGCCTGCGGGATGATCAACTTGAACAATTGAGTATCGATCACTCCCTGGTTGCCGAACAGGTCCGACTGGGGATCATTAGCGCCGCAGAGGCACGCAACTCGCAAATGCGCAACATCCTGATGCAGGCCGTGGGGCTCGAAGAGAAGGTCGAGGTCTTCCTGCTGCGACAGCCGCTGTCCGTAGGTGACCTGTTCCTGCTCTGCAGTGACGGACTGACCGACATGCTGGATGATGAGCAGATCCACGCCCTCTTGCGCCGGAACCTGACCGTGCAGCAGTCCACCGAGCAACTGATTGACGCGGCCAA
>JAKIUS010000129.1 GCA_021647445.1 Geopsychrobacter sp.
CGTTTGTCGTCCATGGTTTCAGCGTAGATAACCAGATCATCAAAGCTGTCATTGAAGACACCCCCCTGGATACCGATACTGGCCCGATTTGAGGCCATGGTGAAGATTTGGTCGCGAAACGCCGCTTTGCCGAAGGGTTCGCCGAACAGGGTGAGCCCCGCAGTTATCAATACACATACGAGTGAAAAAGACAGGATCGGAATGAGGAGGGTATAGAGACTTATGCCGGTTGATTTTAAAGCAATAAATTCACCATCGCTCGAGAGGCGTCCGAATGCGAGCAAGATCCCAAGGAGAAACGACAGCGGGATGGTGATGCTGAGGAAGGTGGGCAACAGATAGCTGAAAAGCTTGAAGATGCTGAAAAGCGGCACACCCTTGTTGACCACCAGTTCTGTTAGACTGGGGAGTCGGCCCATGATGAGAATAAAAGTGAAAACGATCAGACCGAGCAGGGTCGGGGTGAGTGTTTCAAAAAAAATATAGCGGTTGATGCGTCTGGTTTTCATGCGCGGCATCTTATTACAGCTGATGTGAACTGTAAATCATTGTGCGGGCTAAAATGCGCAATTTGAAATCTAATTTTGTCTTGATCGTTATTTGAACTCATGGTATAGACCACGGGTTAACCAATACGCACGCTTTCTGACTGCTGGCAGGGGTCTTGGGAATGTCCTGAGTCTGCAGCGGGATGACGAAAGCGGAGGACTAAAACCGAACCAGAAGAAGGAGTTACAAAATGGCACAGATCACTATGAAGCAATTGCTTGAGGCCGGCGTTCACTTCGGTCACCAGACCAAACGTTGGAATCCGAAGATGAAGCCTTATATTTTCGGTGCGCGTAATGGAATCTATATTGTCGACCTGCAGAAAACCGTGCGTTACTTCAAGTCGGCTTATCAATTTATTGAAGAGACTGTCGCAGCCGGGGACAAGGTTCTGTTTGTTGGAACGAAAAAACAGGCTCAAGGTGCTATTGCGGAAGAAGCAATTCGTTCCGAGCAATACTTTGTTAATAATCGTTGGCTCGGCGGCATGCTGACCAATTTTACTACCATTAAAAAGAGTATCGACCGGCTGAAAAAGATTGAGGTCATGGCCGGTGATGGGACTTTTGAAAAGCTGACCAAAAAAGAGGGTCTGCAGCTTGAGCGTGAGCGGACCAAGCTTGAAAAGAACCTGGGTGGTATCAAGAATATGGTTAAGCTGCCGGGTGCGATCTTTATCATCGATCCCAAAAAAGAGGCCATCGCCGTACAGGAAGCCAATCGTCTCGGCATCCCGGTGGTTGCGGTCGTTGATACCAACTGTGACCCTGATGGTATCGATTTTATTATTCCGGGCAATGATGATGCGATCCGGGCGATTCGTCTGTTCGCTTCGAGCATGGCTGATGCCTGTGATGATGGTCGTAAGAAACGTGCTGCGGCCAAGCAGAGTGCTGCCGAAGGCAAGGACACGGATAGAGAGACTCCTGTTGCTAAGGGAGCTCCTGCAGCGAAAGAGGCTCCGGTAGCTAAGTAAGCTCCTGCAGCGAAAGAGGCCCCTGCAGCGAAAGAGGCTCCTGCTGCTAAGGAAGCCCCTGCTGCGAAAGAGGTTCCTGCTGCCAAGACAGTCGAAGCTCCCGCAGAATAAGCAAAACGAGAAATTTCGAAATTCCAACGGCTGGGCAGCAGTGCCCGGCCGTTGGCGTACACAACTCAAAAAACAGGTTTTTTATTCTTAATGAATTAAAAGCCCAGGTATGGAGGAATGAGAACGTGAGTATCACAGCATCGATGGTATCTGAATTGCGTAAAAAAACCGGCGCGGGCATGATGAATTGCAAAAAGGCACTGACCGAAACCGGCGGAAATATTGAAGAGGCTGTCGATTTTCTGCGTAAAAAAGGTCTTTCAGCTGCGGCCAAAAAATCGGGTCGTGTTGCTGCCGAGGGCGTTGTGGTCGCCGCTGCTGCTGGCGCAAAAGGGGTCTTGGTCGAAGTGAATGCCGAGACCGATTTCGTGGCCAAAAACGCCGACTTTCAAAAATTTGTTCAGGGGATCGCTACCGTTACTCTTGAGAGTGATGTTGCTGATGTTGACGGTCTCAAATCTCTGCCGTTCCCTGAAACTGGGCGGACAGTTGAAGAAGAGTTGACCCAACAGATTGCGACTATCGGTGAGAACATGAGCCTGCGTCGTCTCGATCGTTGTGATGCTGGTCAGGGTATTGTGACCTCTTATGTGCACGGCGCTGGCAAAATCGGTGTTCTTGTCGAGCTTAAAACCGCCTCGAACGATCCTAAAATTGAGGCCCTGGCCAAGCAGGTTGCCATGCATGTTGCCGCTGCGGGTCCGCAATATCTAAAGCGTGATCAGGTTCCTTCGGAGACGGTTGACAAAGAGAAGGAGATCATGCGGGTCAAGGCGATTGATAGTGGTAAACCAGAAAAAATTGTCGAGAAGATCATTGCTGGACAGATCAATAAATTTTTTGGCGAGGTTTGTCTGCTTGAGCAAGCTTTCGTTATCGATCCTGATCAGAAAGTCGGAAAAGTTATCGAGAAGCTTGCCAAGGATCTTGGCGCTGAGATCGAACTGAGCAATTATGTCCGTTATCAGTTGGGTGAGGGAATCGAGAAAAAAGAGGACGATTTCGTTGCCGAAGTTGCCGCTCTGAGCAAGTAATCTTCTTTCCTAGGGGTTTATTGTGGCTGATATCAAGTATCGTCGTATTCTGCTCAAGTTAAGTGGTGAGGCTCTCGCCGGTGATCAGGGCTTTGGCATCTCTCCCGAAGTACTTACCTGTATTGCGAGTGAAATCAGGGAGGTTGTCGCCAAAGGCGTCGAAGTGGCGTTGGTGATAGGCGGCGGCAATATTTTCCGGGGTTTAGCTGCCTCATCCAAGGGGATGGATCGTGCCAGTGCCGACTATATGGGGATGCTGGCGACGGTCATGAATAGTCTGGCGATGCAGGATGCCCTCGAAAAAGAGGGCGTTGCAACCCGGGTTCAGTCGGCGATTGATATGCAGCAGATTGCCGAACCCTATATCCGGCGACGTGCTGTTCGTCATCTGGAAAAAGGTCGGGTTGTTATCTTCGGAGCAGGGACGGGTAATCCGTATTTTACAACCGATACCGCAGCTAGTCTGAGGGCGATGGAGATTGGAGCCGAGGTTATTCTCAAGGCGACCAAGGTCGATGGGATCTACACCGCCGATCCGGCCAAGGATTCCAGCGCGGTCAAGTTGGATGATCTGACTTATCTCGAGGTCTTGCAAAAAGGCCTGCAGGTCATGGATGCTACGGCCACTTCGCTCTGCATGGACAATAACCTGCCAATGATCATCTTTGATCTGACCCGTCGCGGCAACATCATGAGAGTTGTCTGCGGTGAAGCGATCGGCACGATAGTCAAGGGAGAGAAGACCAATGGTTAAGGATATATTGGATGAAGGTCGCATCGGCATGGAGAAGGCGCTGAAGGCCCTGCGTCGCGATATCGCCCGTATTCGTACCGGGCGTGCGTCGATTACCCTGCTGGATGATATTAAGATCGATTATTATGGGACTCCGACACCTCTTAGTCAGGTGGCCAATTTGAGCGTTCCGGAACCTCGGCTTATCACGATTCAGCCCTGGGAGAAGAACCTTATTTCCGACATTGAAAGAGCGATTTATAAGTCTGATTTAGGGCTTAATCCTTCTTCTGACGGTGTGCTGATCCGTCTGCCGATCCCGGCGTTGACCGAAGAGCGTCGCAAGGAGATGGCCAAGCAGGTTCGTCGTATCGGGGAAGAAGCCAAGATTTCAATCCGGACCGCGCGCCGTGATGGGAATGAAACCTTGAAACTGCTCGAAAAAGATAAAGAGATTACCCTGGATGATTTGAAACATGGTGAAAAGGAAGTTCAACAGTTGACCGATAATTATGTTGCAAAGGTCGATGCTGTTGTCGCCGGTAAAGAACAAGAATTGTTGGAACTCTGATTTTTTAGTTTCCCCTTTTAAACCGAGGAGAATGAGTAATGGCTTTGAAAATTACTGAAGAATGTATTGCTTGTGGGACCTGTGTTGATACCTGCCCTCTCGGCGCAATCGCCGAAGCAGGTGATATTTATGCCATCAGTGATGAGTGTACTGAATGTCGTGCTTGTGTTGATAGTTGCCCGGTCGATGCGATTGTCGATTGATCAATTTGCAGGTTTGTTTAAAAGGGCGCCTCGGAGGCGCCCTTTTTTTATGTCGATTAGCTTATTACAGGGCGCTGTTAAGTCTTGCGAGAGTCCGTGGTCCCATGCTAGTTTTGTCCACCTTGAAGATATTTTCGATACTTTTAACTGATCCTTTTCTATGCGGATCTTGATGATTTGACCATGTCGAACACAACAAATGTAGCAGCGCCTTTACAGCATCTGGCCATTATTATGGATGGCAATGGTCGTTGGGCAGAGGAGCGTGGCTTGCCCCGGGTCGCTGGCCATCAACAGGGAGTGCGAACGGTCGTTGAGATTGTCAACGAGTGTGTCCGTCAGCAGATTTCCTGTTTAACCCTGTTTGCCTTCAGTTCTGAAAACTGGGGACGGCCAGAGTCTGAAGTCGAGACTCTGATGTCGTTATTGCTTGAATTTTTGGCCTCGCAACGACAGCGTATGCTTGATGACGGTGTGCGCTTACGGGTCATTGGTGATCGGGCACGTTTGTCTGCCACAGTTCGATCTGCCCTGAACGTGGCGGAAGAAGAGACTCGTGATGGCGGGTGTTTAACTCTTGTATTGGCGCTCTCCTATGGGGGACGGGATGAAATTGTGCGTGCTGCACGTCAAATTGCTCGCCGCGTCGCATCCGGCGAGATCGCGGCGGAAGATGTGGATGCTGCCGACATGGCTTCAGCACTCGATACTGCCGGATTGCCAGATCCTGATCTGCTAATACGCACCAGTGGTGAATTGAGAATCAGTAATTTTCTACTCTGGCAACTGGCCTACGCCGAACTCTATTTTGTTGATGCTTTTTGGCCCGATTTCGGCCCCGTTGAATTGCGGCAGGCGTTAGATGATTATCGTCAGCGCCGGCGCCGTTTTGGATTGACTGCGGAACAGACCGCAGCGGGGGAGGGACTATCAAACAGCGCATCTTAACAGCCCTGATTGCTCTGCCGTTGCTCTTTGCCTTTCTGTACTATTCGACTGCGGGAATCTTTGCCGTCGTGGCCGCCGTGTTTTCGTTGATCGGTCTGCTTGAGTTTAATCGTATGGCGTTGCTTGGCGATCGTCGTACCGAACAATACCTCAGCGCCATTGGTGGTAGCCTGTTGATTATCCCGCTCTATCTGCAACGTTTTGACCTCTTGCTCTTTTTTCTTGTTGCCACTCTGTTACTTCTGACCATGATGTATCTTTTTAACTTGGGACCACTCGATCAGATGATCTTTCGTCTGGGCTGGCAGATCCTGGGTTTGATTTATTTGCCACTATTGCTTGGGCATCTTGTGCTGTTGCGCCAACTGCCGGACGGTCGTGGCTGGGTCTTTTTGGTTCTATTTGCGGTGATGGCCTGTGATAGCCTGGCCTATTTTGTCGGCAGTTCCTTC
>JAKIUS010000130.1 GCA_021647445.1 Geopsychrobacter sp.
TATCTGGAGGGGCTGTTGGCGGAGATCTGGCGCGTGGTGAAGGTTTTGCGCGGGCCTGTCTGCTGCAGGCACAACGCAGTCGCCTGCTTAATCTTGAACTTGATGGGCGTGTTGCCTGTGCCTATCTCGCCCTGTTGCAGGGGCGTGGTGCCATCGCCTGCTCGGAGGTTGAAAACGGCTGGCGGCTGTGTGCCGATGGCGCACAAGCTACAGTGTTCTTTTATTTGCTGGCCGCGAATTTGTTGCTGCACACCGGAAACCTTGAGGGCTATCGCGAACAGCGTCGGCAACTTCTAGAACGGTTCGGGCGTCATTCCCTGCAACAGGGAACCTTGGGAACGGTTCTCTGTCTGCTCGATGTCGAAGCGGCTCTGTTTGAAGGGGATGCCAGTTCCGCCGCTGAAATGATCCGCATCGGTTCTGCCGAAGGGACCGCCGCCGATAATCCCCATCTGCTCAGTTGGATATTGCAGTTTCAAGCCTTGTTGGCGGCGCGTTCAGGTCATAGAGAGCAGGCCCTGGCAGATCTTAAAGAATCACGCCGTCTGCGGGAACAGGCCGGAGGTGGTGTTCACATGCTGACGAATCTGCTGATTTGTGGCGAAACCTTTCTTGAACTTAATGAATTAGAGCAGGCCCAGGGCTTGTTGGATAGAGCCCTTATTCTTTCACAGAAGAGTGGTGATCTGCTGGTTCGGCCAGCCATTCATGCGGTTCTTGCGCGTTTTTATCAGCGCCGGGCAGAGACGGTCAAGGCGCTTGAGCAGTTGCGCGAGTTTCTGTTCTTGTTACGTTCCCGACAACATAAATGCTGTTTTTTTCTAAGTCCGGAACTTCTCGATATTTTACCCCTGGCGGTCGAAAACGATGTCTTGCCCGATGTTGCGCGACGTCTGTCGTCCACATATCTACACTGCAATATCCGCAATGATGGTTGGTCTGTCCCACATCTGCAGATCTCTCTCCTTGGACCTTTTCGCCTGCAGATCGGGACCAAAAAACTTGTAGAAGCGAGTACCCTGGGTGCGCCCGGTCGTCATCTGCTTGTGCTGTTGATCTTTGCTCCGGGGCAGCAGTTGGCTGTCGATGCGATTTATGGGCAGATCTGGCCCGAGAGTTCACCAGAAAAAGCGCGTCAAAATATGGATAGTACCCTGTTAAGGGTGCGTAAGGCGATTGATGAGGAGGGCGGGAATAACGCTGGCCGTAGCTATCTGGCCGTGGAACGGGGTATCCTGTTTCTGCGGCATGCCAGTGTTGACGCCATCGCCTTTAAATTTCATGTTGAACAGGCCCGTACCCTGCAACGACGAGGGGACGCCGGGCAGGCCTGGCATCATCTGTTAGCGGCCAATCGGCTCTGGCAGGGGCAGTTGATGGAAGGGTTCGATCTGCCGGGTGATTTTTTTGACCGTCAGGAGATCTTCGACGAATTGCGCTTTGAACAGATCGAACTTTTGGCGGGTTTGGCCGCTCCCCTGTATAATCGTAACGACCTTGAGGCTTTGCTGCTGCAGGGTTTGCGTGCGGACCCGATCCGCGAGTCGTTTATACGCTGTTTATTGGGGCTTTATCGGGAGCAACAGGATCAGATCAAGCAGAAACGTCTGCTGAAGCAATATCGAAAATCACTGCAGACCGAGGATTTTACCGCGAATGAGATCGAGGAGATCATGCATTCGCTGTAGGGATGTCTATAAAATTTAGCAAAGGAAAAGAGGACAAAGGGTATGGGTGACTGTAACAGTTGTGAGGATAGTTCCTGCGCGAGCCATAATCAGGGCGCTCAGGAGAATGATGAAATGTTCCAGCGTCGTCAGGCGCTTGAGAGTCGGATTTGCAGTATTAAAAAACGGATATTGGTGATGTCGGGCAAGGGCGGTGTCGGCAAGAGTACCACCGCCGTGAATCTGGCGATTGCCCTTTCACAGCAGGGGCATCGGGTCGGTCTGCTCGATATCGATCTGCACGGTCCGAGTCTGCCGAAGATGCTCGGTCTTGAGAATGTACGGCCCAACGGCAGTGAAGAGGGGATTCTTCCCTTAGAGTTTGCCGGTTTGAAGCTGATGTCGATCGGTTTTCTGCTTGAGAAGACCAGCGATGCCATGATTATCCGTGGACCGATGAAGCATGGGACCATTCAGCAACTGCTGGCCGATGTCGTCTGGGGTGAACTGGATTATCTGGTGGTCGATTGTCCGCCCGGGACTGGTGACGAGCCCTTGAGTGCCGTGCAGATGCTTGGATCCAATGCTGCGGCAGTGATCGTGACCACGCCGCAGGATCTTGCGCTGGTCGATGTTGAGAAATCGATCAGTTTCTGCCAGCAGCTAAAATTGCCGATCATCGGTTTGATTGAAAATATGAGCGGCTTCATCTGCCCGCACTGCAACAAGCGCTCGGATATTTTCAAGAGTGGCGGCGGCAGCAAGTTGGCTGAGAAATATGCGGTGCCTTTTTTGGCCCAGGTTCCTCTCGACCCGCGCATTGTGGTTGCCGGCGACAGTGGCAAGCCGCATATCTTGTCCCATCCAGAATCGGAATGTAGCAGCGCTCTCGAGAGCGTGGCCGAGCAGGCTCACCAGTGGTGGCAGCAGCAGGCTTAATGCCCGCCCTTGGTTCTGAGCGGTGAGTCATGTTATTAATTGGGGTTCGATGCTGCTCGAAGGGTAGTGATTTTGTGATGAACAGGAGTTGTTATGAAGATTACGCGTAAAGAGGTTGAGCATGTTGCGCGCTTGTCGCGCTTAGCATTGACTCCGGCCGAGATCGATGGTCTGACCGGGCAGATGGACCAATTGCTCGGTTACGTTGAAAAACTAGATGAACTCAATACCGATAGCATCATGCCGACTGCCCACGCGGTGCCGATGGAGAACGCCTTTCGGGTCGATGAGGTCAAATCCACGATCGGTCTTGAGCGTGCCCTGCAGAATGCACCCTTAAGTGAAGAAGGCTTCTTTCTGGTGCCGAAGGTTATTGAGTAAGGTAAAAAGAGAGAGATTTAATGGATATTTCACAGATGAACATACGCCAGTTGCAGCAGGCATTGCGTGATGGTGAGACCAGTGCGCTTGAATTGACCCGGGTCTGTCTTGCGCGGATCGCGGCCGGTAATGAGCAGCTTAATGCCTTTGTGACGGTATGTGAAGACGCGGCGCTTGCGGCCGCCGCCGAGGCTGACCGTAAGCTCGCTGCCGGTCAAGGTGGACCTTTGACCGGGATTCCCATCGCGGTTAAGGATATCTTCAATACGCAGGGCGTTCGCACCAGTTGCGGATCGCGTATGCTGGAAAATTATATTGCACCCTATGATGCGACCGCCTTTGCCAAGCTGAAGGAACAGGGGGCGATTCTGCTCGGCAAGCTCAATATGGATGAGTTCGCCATGGGCAGTTCCAGTGAGAACAGTGCCAGCGGCGTGGTCCGCAATCCCTGGGATACCGAACGGGTTCCTGGGGGCTCTTCGGGCGGAAGCGCAGCCGCGCTGGCCGCCGGACAGGCGGTTGCCACCTTAGGGACCGATACCGGGGGCTCGATTCGGCAACCGGCATCGTTTTGCGGAGTAGTCGGGGTGAAGCCGACCTACGGGCGGGTTTCACGTTATGGGGTTATCGCCTACGCCTCGAGTCTCGATCAGGTTGGTCCCCTGGCCCATTCGGTTGAAGATGCGGCGTTGTTACTCGGTATGATCGCCGGATACGATGCCGCCGATTCAACCAGCGTCGATTGCCCGGTCCCCGATTACCTGGCGACCCTCAATCAGGGCGTCAAAGGACTCAAGATCGGCCTGCCACAAGAATATTTTATTGAAGGGCTCAACCCGGCAGTCAAGCAGGCGGTTGACGCCGCGATTGAGGTTTACCGTGGTCTCGGGGCCGAGATCGTACCCGTTAGTCTGCCGCATACCGATTATGCCGTGGCCTGTTACTATCTGATCGCGACCGCAGAGGCTTCGAGTAATCTGGCGCGTTACGACGGTGTACGTTTTGGCCAGCGCGAGTCGAGCGAGACAGGGGGCTTGGTCGGCATGTACGAAGCGACCCGCGCGGCCGGGTTCGGTGCCGAGGTTAAGCGGCGCATCATGCTCGGGACCTATGCGCTCTCTTCCGGTTACTACGATGCCTATTATCTCAAGGCGCAGAAGGTCAGGACATTGATTCGTGAGGATTTTACGCGGGTCTTTGAGCAGGTCGATCTGCTTTTGACCCCGGTGGCACCGACGGCCGCCTTCAAGATCGGCGAGAAGACCGACGACCCCTTGCAGATGTATCTGTCCGATATCTTTACCATCCCGGTCAATCTGGCCGGGACCTGCGCGTTAAGTCTGCCCTGCGGTATGGACGGCCAACTGCCCATCGGGTTGCAATTGATCGGCAAGCCCTTTGCTGAGGCGACGATTCTGCAGGCGGCTCAGGCTTTCGAGTCAGAGACCGATTGGCATCAGAACAGACCGAATATTTAATTTCTCAACAGGACCCTTGCTATGCATCCACGTTATGAGGTTGTCATCGGGCTTGAAGTTCATGCCCAGATTATCTCCAAATCAAAGTTGTTTTCCGGTTCCGAAACTTCATTTGGGGCCGAACCCAATACCCATGTGTCGCTGGTTGACGCCGCCATGCCCGGCATGTTGCCGGTGATTAACAAATATTGCGTTGAACAGGCGGTCAAGACCGGTCTTGGTCTGAAAGCTGAAATAAATCTCTATTCGGTCTTTGATCGCAAGAATTATTTCTATCCCGACCTGCCCAAGGGCTACCAGATCACTCAGTTTGAAACACCCATCTGCACGGAAGGGCGCCTGCGCATACGTCTCGAAGACGGTGATAAATGGATCGGCATCACCCGGATTCACATTGAAGAGGATGCGGGCAAAAGCATGCACGACATCGATCCCTACTATACACTGATCGACCTCAACCGGGCCGGAGTGCCCCTGCTCGAAATCGTTTCGGAACCGGATATGAAATCGCCCGAGGAAGCCTACCGCTATCTTACCGAGATACGCAAGCTGGTGCGTTATCTGGAAATCTGCGATGGGAACATGGAGGAGGGATCGCTTCGTTGCGATGCCAATGTTTCGGTGATGCTAAAAGGATCAAAAGAATACGGGCAAAAGGTGGAAGTGAAAAATATGAATTCGATTCGCAACGTGGCCAATGCCCTGCGCTATGAGGTCAGACGGCAGATCGAAGCGCTTGAACGGGGCGAAAGCATCGATCAGGATACCCGCAGTTTCGACCCCGTGGAGGGCATTACGCACAGCATGCGAAGCAAGGAGATGGAGCATGACTACCGCTATTTTACCGAGCCCGACCTGCCTCCGCTCTACATCACAAAAGAGATGATAGACGAGGTGCAGGATGCCATGCCGCCCCTCCCGGATGAATTATTCCTCAAATATGTGAACGAACTCGGCCTGACCGAATACGATGCGGGGGTACTGACCGGGGAGAAGGACATTGCGCTTTTTTTTGAAGAGCTTATCACCAAAACCGGGGATTACAAGGCCGCGGCCAACTGGGTGATGGGGCCGGTAAAGTCATACCTGAACG
>JAKIUS010000131.1 GCA_021647445.1 Geopsychrobacter sp.
AGGCCATGTCTTTAATTGACGCTTGCGCAGAGGCGTTTCGTGCAACGGGAGATATGAAGTGGCTGGAAGAGGGGCATCGCTGTCTTGGATGGTTTATGGGGCACAATGATCTGAATAAACAAATTTGTGTTTTTAATACCGGTGGCTGCTGTGATGGTCTTGAAGCAACAGGGGTAAATGCCAACCAGGGGGCTGAATCCACATTAGCCTGGTTAATTTCACTGCTGACCATGTATGAAATTCTGGGGCAGAAAGTCCTGGTCAATAAATAGGTCGCCGAATAGCCGATACCTGTACCTTAGCCCGGTCCGCAGGGGCCAAATTGAAACGTTCGGTTACTATACCTTTTTCGACATGCCTAAGCTCATTGTTTACAGTTGAAAGATTTTACACCTTGACGCGGGAAAATCTTTACGGTTAATGTCAAATGATACATATCGGTTTTTGAATATTTTTGTTTGGAGATTTATGCCGAAAAAAATATTCTTCTTGTCCTCTTGGTGCTGGTTCCGTTAAGTGTTTTTGTTGTACCTCCTTAACTAAACTCGGTCTTGCCGAAGTATCTCTTCTGTAACCAGAAGGCGACATTTACCAGCCCGATCAATGCGGGTACTTCGACCAGCGGGCCGATTACTGCAGTAAAAGCGACCGCTGAATCGAGCCCGAAGACTGCAACGGAAACAGCGATAGCCAACTCAAAGTTGTTGCCCGAGGCGGTGAAGGCGACGGTCGCGGTTTTTGAATAATCGGCTCCCGCCTTGACCCCCATCCAGAAGCTGATCAGAAACATGATCACGAAATAGATCAATAGCGGAATCGCGATGCGTACCACGTCGAGGGGGATGGTTACGATCAACTCCCCCTTGAGGCTGAACATTACCAGAATAGTGAAGAGCAACGAAATCAGGGTTATGGGGCTGATTTTTGGGATGAACTTCTCTTCGTACCAGTCGCGGCCTTTGCTCTTGACCAGGGTGAAACGGGTCAGCATACCGGCGACAAAGGGGATGCCGAGGTAGATGGCAACGCTCTCGGCAATCTGGCCGATGGAGACCTGCACAACCACTCCTTCTAAGCCGAAAAACGGTGGCAGTACGGTGACGAAGAACCAGGCGTAGACCGAGTAGAAGAGCACTTGAAAGACCGAATTGAAGGCGACCAGTCCGGCACAGTATTCGGTATTGCCTTTGGCTAGCTCGTTCCAGACCATGACCATGGCGATGCAGCGCGCCAGGCCGATCATGATCAGGCCAACCATGTATTCGGGATAGTCATGCAGAAAGACGATGGCGAGGATAAACATCAGCACCGGTCCAATGAGCCAGTTTTGAACCAGCGAGATGCTAAGAATTTTTTTGTTTTGGAAAACCTCCCCCAGTTCCTCGTAGCGCACCTTGGCCAGCGGCGGATACATCATTAATATCAGGCCGATGGCGATGGGGATATTGGTGGTGCCGACGCTAAAGGTATTGATGACATCCTTGATCCCTGGAAACAACCAGCCGCTGCCGACGCCGATGAGCATGGCGACAAAAATCCACAGGGTCAGGTAGCGGTCGAGAAATGAGAGTTTTTTTGTCAGGTTCTGTGCCATTTATACTCTCTCTGTTCCCGCTCTCAGTTCCTGATGAAAAAAATCCCCCAACTGCTGACGAATCTCATCACGCACCCGTCGGTAGGTATTTATAATCTCCTCTTCGGTACCGGTTGCCTTGGGTGGATCATCGAAGCCCATATGTAACCGCTTAACGCCACCGAAGAAGAGCGGGCACTTCTCGTTTGCGTCACCGCAGAGGGTGATGACGTAATCGAAGTCGTCTGCTTCGAATTTGCTGAGGTGGTCCGAGCTGTTGGCGGAGATATCGATACCGATCTCGGCCAGCACCTGTACCGCTTTGGGGTTCAGTCCGTGAGGCTCTGTCCCTGCGGATACCGCTTCGATTCGGTCAGAAAAGTCGTGATTAATGAGAGCATCGGCCATCTGGCTGCGGCAGGAATTGCCGGTGCAAAGGAAGAGCACACGTTTTTTTTGCATGGGAACCTTTCTCTAATTGTTTGGTCTGTCGGTGCCTAGTCGCTACTATCCGCATAGGCGGATGCGTAAGTGTCAAAAAAAATCAAACGCAGGCTGATCCACTCTTCTGGTCGAGATAGTTTTTCAGACTTAACAGGTCCTGTTGTGCTTCGGGAAGTTGAACAAGTTGGGTCTGGAGCAGCGGTAAGAGTTGACCGAGGGTCTTTTCACCGCTTTTTGCGAGGCGGTAGTACATCCACACTCCCTGGCGTCGGTCCTCGACCAGATCGGCGTTGCGCAGGGTTGCCAAGTGGCGTGAAACCGTCGATTGTGGTAACTCAAGCGCTGCCATCAGGTCGCAGACACAGAGCTCTCCATTGGTTAAGAGAGCAAGAATACGCAGACGAGTTTCATCGGCCAGAGTTTTAAAAAAGCGTGCAGTTCGTTTCATAGGTTCTATTTATATCCGCATAGACGGATGTTTGTCAAGATGAGGTTCATGGTTGCTTGGCAGCTAAGTGCGGTGACGGACGAAGAGCGGCCATGGATTGTTGTCGCTCAGTCGCGGACTGTTCCGCTAATCTCTTGCATGCCAGATAATACTGCGGGAAATCGTTGTTATTGATGGCCAATAGCTGGTTGAATGAGGGCAGCAGACGGCGGTAGGTCTGCAGGGAAACCAGACGGGCATTGTTGAGGGTCTTAACCCATTTGTCATAACCCTTGTAGCCTCCCCAGTGTTGTTTGAGCTGCAGGTACTGGTCTCTGGCGGATTTGAAAATCGCTGCTTTTTGAAGGAGTTTCTGTTGGGTAGAGACGCTTGAAGCGTAGAGATTTGTAAGTTGTTGGTGCAGTCTGTTGGTCCAGTCAACGAAGGTCGATTCTCGCTTAAGTTGGGTCGTAAATTGCTGGCGTTCCTGTTCTGAACCATATTGGTTAAGCCAATTTTTAGTGCCGGCTATCTCTACGCTGGTGGCGAAGGCTTCGTTAAAGGCTGAATCGCCTGACAGGTAGAGTTGCTGGTGGGCGAGTTCATGGATGATCAAGCGAGCGACCGAGGGCGCGGGCCAATGGCTGAAGCTGCTGAGAACCGGGTCATCGAACCAGGATAGGGTGGAGTAGGCCGGTACACCCGTCACCAGAGTGTCGTAGCCTTGCGTTTGCAGCTTTTGGGCGAGGGATTGTGCCCCCTTTTCGGAAAAGTAGCCGCGATAGCTGACGCACCCGGCAATCGGGAAGCACCAGATCTTCGGTTGCAGTGAAAGGGTCGGTGCGGCGACCAGGTTCCAGAGAGGATAGGGTCGGTCCAGTTCGACGAAACTGCGATAGCTGGCATTATCGGGCAGACCGAGCTGGGCAGAAGCAAAATCACGAATTTGAAGAATCCGCGTAAGCTCTGTCTGGCGTTTTTTGTCGAGGGTCTTATCTTGCAGTAAGTCGACGATCGGTTGGCGTTTCTTGAGGATCTCGTACTGCCCCCTGGCCGCCTGAAGATAGTAGCCACCATCGGTGCAGGCACTCAGCAGCAGCATAAACCCCGCAAGGGTCAGCAGGACCCGGCCATGCTTTCTGTTTTGATGATACCCTTCACTCATTACAGGCGACATCAGACAAATGATTTCGTAAAGTGCCGCTTGGTGGCGTCTTGAAGTTTACTGACGGCGTTAAAGGATTCTTTAAGCAGCTCCTGCTCCCCTTTGGGTAGTTGGTTTGGATCGAGATAGTGACTGGGCGTTTGTTTGGTCTCAAGCAGCGCAATTTCGTTACGCAGGCGCAGAAAGGTCAGAGCCTCGAAGGCCGCCTTGATATGTTCGGCTGTCTCAATTTCAAAGACGCTATTTTGGGTGAGGGCGGCCAGGCGTTTAAGTGTTGATGTTTCAGAGAGTTCTTGTTCGAGAGAGAAGATGCGGATGCAGTCGACAATATAGATGCTGCCACCCTGTTTCAGGGAGAGTTCTCCTTTGTGTTCGCCCTCTTTTTCGAGGAGAAAGCGACCGAGCAGGCCGATGGGCACACGGTAGCTCTGGTCGAGAGTCATCATATGGTAGAGGAAACGTTTGAATTGACGCACCTCGGCAAAGACGATCTGCTGCAGTTGGTCGGCGAGGTCCACATCGCCTTCAAGTCGGACAAAATCGAAAAAAATCGATGAATAACGAACCTTCTGCGGTTCCGGATCATTAATCCAGTCATGAATACGTTGTTGCCAGTCTTTAAGTCGCCCACGCCAGGCCGGGTTGTTGACCATCACTCGACCATTGCAAAGCGGGTAGCCGATGGTTTGAAAAGCGGTAACCAGTTTCTCTGCGAAGGGGACGAAGAAGGCCTCGGCCGCCGCCAGCTTCTCATCAGAAACGTTTTCAAACAGAAAGCCATGATCCTGATCCGGATTGAGCAGCATTTCACGCCTGCCGCCGCTCCCCATAAGCAAAAATGCGTATTTGATCTCTGGTGGTGGGTACCCCTCTTCGAGCATCTGCTGGTAGCAGATTGCGTAGGCTTTTTTGATGATGTTCTGGTGGATGTAGGAGAGGATTTCCATCACCTCGGGGGTAGAATGGGTCTCAGTCAGCAGGGTGCGGGCGATGGTTAAAATTTGGTTTTTGATGCGTGCCAGCCCGGCAAGGCTGTTTTCATCGCGGATTGAACCGACCATCATCATCGCTTTTTGGCTACGAAAGCGCATCAGATCGTGCATGGTGACAATACCGACCAGTTCTCCCTCATCAACAATCGGCAGGTGTTTAACCTGATGTGCGGTCATATAAGTCAGAGCTTCGTACATGTAGGTCGCAGGCGGCATGACATGGCAGTGTGCTGTCATAATCTCTTTTGCTGTGGCAAGGTCAGCGTCGGCGGTGTCTGGGGCTAGAACCTTGGTGACAAGATCACGTTCGCCGATAATGCCGATCGGTCTGCCCTTATCGTCGATGACGACCAACGAGCTGATTTTTTTACTCGTCATGCAGCACGCTACCTGGCGTGCCGAGGCATCAAGGGGACAGGTTGTGACCGGTGACTGCATGATCTCAGAGAGGCGTTTCTTAAAGGGGTAGGCCTCCATCTGGGTGAGGGCATTACTGGTATTGTCTTTAACGATATCGGCATAGAGGCTGCGAACCCGACTGAGGATGATGCTGGTGAAAAATTGGCGGATCTGCGGATAGTCAATGGCCACCTGGGTCAAACTGTCGCGTGGGATTTGAAAACAGCGGGTTTCGGTGACCGCGCGTGCTGCACCGGTATAGGGCTCTTCGGTAAAAATGGGCGTTCCACCGAAGAAGTTGCCCTCTTTGCGGTAATCTACGACCATCTCTTGTCCGCCGGGGACGGTAGCGGTAATCTCTACCATCCCTTCTCGAATGACGTAGAGGTAACCGGTCGGCGTATCGTTCTGCTGGAAGACATAGCTGTCAGCTGGAAAGGTTGTCTCAAGCGCCGCGTCCCTGAGTTGCTGAAGAATTTCTGCGGGAAGAATATTAAAAGGGGCGCTCTCTTTGAGCTGTTGGATGCTCATCTGGTTACTCCTGCTGCCGT
>JAKIUS010000132.1 GCA_021647445.1 Geopsychrobacter sp.
GCTCTACTTAAATCGCGACTGCACTCTGCGAACCCAGGATCTGCTGGTCAGCAGAAATGACATAGGTGTCGTCGCCAGCGCGGCACAACACCAACCGTTGAGCCCTCTGGTGAGCAACAATCGCATCGATTTTAAAATTCTTCCAGCAAGGAGCCTGCGATGAAAATTCTTCTTGCCATTCTCCTGCTTTTTCCCACCTATGCTTTCGCTCTCGAATACCACGGTGAAAATACAATTTATACCGATACGGTCTGGCAGGGCGAGATCCTGATAGACGGAATTCTGACAATTGCCCAGGGCGCAACACTCAAGATTCGTCCCGGAACCCGAGTGCGTTTCGCCTTCAATGACAGTAATTCCGACGGCATCGGCGAGAGTGAAATCTTTGCTCAAGGCCATTTTGTCGCCCAGGGAACAGCCGCCAAACCGATTATTTTCACCTCCGCTCAGGATAATCCGGCACCGGGTGACTGGGGTGCGCTTAATATGATGGTCAGTGAAGAGGATGAAAACCTGCTTGAACATTGCCTGGTCGAATATGGCTACCGGGGGTTTCACTCGCACTATTCAAAGGCTAAGCTGCGCTCTTCAACCTTTCGTTACAATCAGCGTGGAGCCCAGTTTCAGGAGTCGACCGTCAGCATAAGCGACTGTACTTTTGAGCATAATTTTAATGGTCTCCAATTTCGAGATTCAACAGTCGACATTCAAAACACTAGGATCGTCAACAACCATTGGGGACTGCGCGCTGTCTTTGTCACTTTGACCATGCGCAATAGTCAGGTTGAAGCGAACCTCACCAACGGCATCAGTCTGCGCGATTCGACCTTGCGTCTGGAAGAGAGCCAGATCGTCGATAATCGTCGTGGAATCTATCTGCAACGCAGCCAGGGAGCGATGATCGGTAATCGGATCGAGAATAACCGTGAACATGGCATCTATCTTGAAGATTCTATCGCGACCATAAAGCATAATCTGATCAGGCGTAATGGTCGTTCCGCCATTAAAGTGCTCGAAGCAGACGGACTGATCGTCGATAATCGCATTGAACAGAGCGGAGAGTTCAGTTTTTACAATGCCGGGAAAGACGATTTTACTGTTGGTGCCAACTGGTATGGCGAATCTGGACTGAAACCTGATTTAATGGATGGTCACAGTCGTGAGGGGTTGGGCTCGTTGCTGGTTGCTCCGCCCCTCTTAAAACAACCCGAGGTCGGATTATTTTGAAAAGCATCAGGCTTAAATTTATTGTTGTCGCACTTTTTATGGCGCTGTCTCTTTCGGCCTGTCATCCAGAAGGAACTCGGCCGAAGATGCGTATCGGCTATATGAACTGCAACAGTAAAAAGGAGACCTTGCAGCGCTTTAAGCCTTTAACTCGGTATCTGTCGCAGAAACTCGGGATCGATTTTGAGGTTGTACCGGTCGATACCCAGGATTTCCCCGAGCGTTTTGCGGCCGGTGAGTTTGAGTTTACCCATACAAACTCACTGATCTACCTGATCCTGCATGAAGAGAATCAACTAAAGCTGCTTGCAACAGAAAAACGCGGCCGTTACGGCAGTCGGACTTCGGGCTCGATTATTTCGCGCAAAGGGAGCGGAATAAAAACCCTCGAAGACCTCAAGGGCAAACGCATGATTTTTGGCCCACAGTTAGCTCCCAGCGGTTTTCTTGCTCAGTACGATCTCATGTTGAACAATGGAATCGACCCGGAAACAGATATCGCTTATTACGCAATCCCGGCCGGCTCGTTCAAGCATGAGAAGGTCGTCTATGGTGTCTATTTCGGTCAATTTGATGTCGGGGCCGCGCCCTCCCTCGATCTTGAGTTGATGACCGCCGATGGCAAGATCTCAGCCGATGATTTCAATATTATTGCCGAAAGCGCAATTGTGCCTTATTGCACCTTTGGCGCACGCAAGGATCTCGATCCGCAACTGATTGAAAATTTCAGAAAGGCGCTGGTCGATTTAACCAAAGAGGACCGGGTGGATTTCGCAGGTGAAAATTTGAAGGTGCTCGCTTCCGCCTGGATTGACGGTTATGAAACTCTCGAAGACTCAGATTATGACATCCTGCGCAGAATGGCTAAAAATGCCAATATGCCGCCATATCAGGAGTTTTAATGGCGGGTTATGACCGTTTCGATATTCTGACCGGCTGCGCGCTACTGGTCTGCGGGTTGAGCCTTGCCATACTATTGGTTAGTGGGCAAAAGGAGAACAGTACGGCCGTGGCCATTGATAAGGCGATTGAACAGCAGATCGCCTACCAGGCCCGGATCGACTTTCTGCATAGGCTCTATCAGCCGGTTGAGGCTCTGCGCGCACAGGGACAGTCGTCTTCTGCTCTGTTGAAATTGGATGAGCTGGCAAGGCGCTATCCACAGGAAGCGCATGGTCAGATTTTGCAGGGGGAGATTCTGCTCGAACGGGGTGTGGTGGCCGAGTCGATCAACCATTTTGTCCGTGCTGTCAGGCTTAATGGTGATTATGTCGATAAATTGAGCCCCTTGTCACGCCGCAAAGAGATCCAACAACTGGTCAACCTTCAATTGCCGTTATTTTTGGCACGTGCACATAAAAAACCACAAAACCTCGCCCTGCAGAACACCCTGACCGGTCTGTATTACCTGCAAAGCCGCCTCGCCGGAGGGTGCGAATAGTATTTATGAACCTGTTTGATCGTCAAAATCTGCTGGTCATTGCCGCCGGATTGAGTCTGGGAACCCTTGGTGTTCTGCTGGTCTTGTGGGGAAATCCACAAAATTCAGGCATCTGTGTCTCCTGCTTTCTTGAAAATTCTGCCGGAGCTCTCGGACTGCATGATAATCCGCGCATGCAGTACCTGCGACCTGAATTGATCGGCTTCGTACTCGGAGCCGCCGCCGCCGCGCTGCTCGGTCGAGAGTTCAAATCACGCGGTGGCAGCGCGCCTCTGCCGCGCCTGTTCTCCGGAATCTTTCTGATCGTGGGTTGTGCAGTCTTCATCGGCTGTCCCATCAAGATGTTTTTGCGTTTTATTGCCGGTGATTTAACGACCCTGACCGGAATAATCGGGCTTGTAGGCGGAGTCTGGCTCGGCTTAAAGGGACTTGCCGCCGGGGTTCATTTCGGGGGGAGTAAGCGTGAAAGTGCTGCGGCCGGCATTTGGGTGCCGCTCGGCTTCTTGCTGCTCTTAGCCTTTATTCTCTGGCCGCCCGGCTTCCTTTTGCATTCGACCCGTGGGAGTGCCGCGCAAGCGGCACCGATCCTTGTCGCTCTAGCGGTTGGGTTGTTCCTTGGAGTGCTGGCGCAACGGAGTCGTTTTTGTGTCACCGGTTCGATTCGAGATGGCCTGCTGATGGGACATCGCGCGCCGCTGCTCTGGGGATTTCTGGCCTTTTTAACCAGTGGATTTCTGGCCAGTTTGGCTACGGGTCAGTTTCACCCCGGTTTTTACGGCCAACCAGGTGCCCACCTTGACCTGCTCTGGAGTTTCCTCGGCATGTTACTGGTTGGCCTGATCTCGGTTCTGATTGGCGGTTGCCCCTTTCGGCAATTAATTAAATCCGGGGAAGGGGATGCCGATGCAGGGCTGGTTGTTATTGGCATGTTTATCGGGGCCGGGCTTGTCCAATCCTGGCAGATCGCTGGAACGACCGCTGGCGTCAGTCTGTATGGCAAGGTTGCGGTCATGGTCGGCCTAATATTTATCTTTGGGAATATGCTTCTGTATCGTGAACGTCTCGATTAAGACAACACTCGTCACGTATTTCAGTCAGAGTATGAAAATATGACCTTCCGGGTCGAAAGGATCCTGTGTGAAGAGACTGCAACGCAACCCAGATATCGTCTGGCGGGTTGAAAAACGGCGACAGCAAGCGGTGCTTGATCGTCTCGAAGCCGGAGAAGAGACCGAAGATGAAGGGACAGTCATCCTGCTTATTTCTGGGATGATGCATCAGCTCAATCTGCTCGGTGGCATGATCTGGAATCTGTGCGACGGTCACCGGACCCTTGAGCACATCGTTACGGAACTGCTTCAAGAGTTTGATGTCGAGCGGGATCTTCTGCAGACCGACATCCAGACATTTATTGATGATCTCATCGAAAGGGGCTGGCTTAGCTATGACCAATCCACTGACTGAACAATTTTCGGCTCCGCTAACCTTCAACTGGTCACTCTCCTACCGGTGTAATTTTACCTGCAGCCATTGCTACAGCCGCGAAGAGGAGTGCGACGAGCTCAGCACTCCACAGTTAAAACAGATTGTCGATGTGCTGGTCAAACACCAGATCCCCTTTATCAACTTTGGTGGTGGGGAACCCTTGCTGCGGCCTGATCTCTATGAGTTGACGACCTATGCTCGTGAACAGGGCTTGAATATCTCCATGAATAGCAATGGCTGGTTACTTGATGCCGCCGCCGCTGAAAAAATCAGCACGGCCGGGTTTCGCAGTGTCGGCATCAGCATCGATAGTGCCGATGCCGACTTGCATGATGATTTTCGTATTCGCCCAGGTTCCTTCGATAAGGCGGTTAATGCCTTAGATGTGCTGGCCGATGCCGGAGTCCGCACCACCATGAGTTCGGTCATCTCGCGGATCAACTATCGTCAATTTCATGATCTGCTCGATCTGGCGCGCAAATATCGGGTTCCGCAGGTTTATCTGCACAATTTCAAATGCAGTGGACGCGGGTTCAAAAATCGTCAAGAGCTTGATCTGAATCCACAGGAATGGAAAGAATTTTACGTCGAAGCCCTTAAGGTCAAGGAGGAGACCAAGGATCTGCTGATCTCCTTTGATGACCCGGTCATTGCTTCTTTGCCTGGTTATGCCGACAATTCGCTGGTTAAGGGGAGTAGTTGTGGCAAACTCTCTTTAAATCTGCGGCCCAATGGCGATATCACCCCCTGCGGATTCATTCCATTGGTGGTCGGTAATATTCTGCGCGATGATTTCGAAGAGATATGGTACAATTCGCCAATCTTAAACAAAATGCGCAATAAAGAGGCCAAAGGAAAATGTCAGGGCTGTGGTGCCTACGAAGATTGTCTTGGCGGCTGTACGGCCCGCGCTTTTGCGACTACGGGTGATTTAAGTGAACCCGATCCGCATTGTTGGAAATAATCGAATCATTACTCAGTTAAATTGTTAACTGAATAACCCTGACCGATGGAGGTTGATTATGAAAAAGTACATGAAACCCCGGGTTGTTGGCTCGTCCAACGTCCATCCCTGCTGAATGAAAAATGGGGAGCAGTTCGCTGCTCCCCATTTTTATTTAACCTATCCATAAAAAGTTGTGACCTATGCCACTCGATAACCTGGATGCGCCACTCCGTTTGACTTGGGATCTCTGTCCAAAGAGTGGGGATCACCTCTCTTTAAATGATCTAAACAGAGTCGCCGAACGACTGATCGATGCCGGGATTTTTTACCTCTCTCTGGAGGAGCAACCTCTTCTGCATCAGGATCTGCCTGATTTGCTCGCCGAACTGGCGACCGGCGGCTGCCAAATCAGCTTGATCATCGGCG
>JAKIUS010000133.1 GCA_021647445.1 Geopsychrobacter sp.
CATCCATCCTTGATATCCTCAGTAACCTGAACCAAATAACCATTCCCTATTTTCTGGATTGGAAACCCAGCCGCAGATATAGCTTTTTCATTAACCTCTTTAGCGAAATCATCGCCGAACCAAGACGCCCAACCCAAATTAGTTAAGCCAGACACCATACTGTTCAACTCACCGGCCCTGAATTCACAATAAAACGTCCCGCTTAAAAACCGCGACCATGCCTGCTCGAATACATCTTCTTCATAGTTGTAATCTCTAACGTCTTTATCATTTCTTTTAGGGCGGTCCATGGAAACCAGAGGGTGCAAAATTGCGGCAAACGGAGCGGTGATTTCACACCAGTTCACAAACAACCCGGCCCAATCAATTTCCTTTCTATACTGTGAACGAAACCAGACGCGCGCTGGGATTTTTTTACCCCTCCTATTAGTATTAGAAAATGTTACATAACCTTGCGACTTTGCAATTTTACGCCGTTTCCAATTAAAATCCGCATTAAATTCGCTTAAAGAGCCATCGTGACGCATTTCAGCTTTAGAGGCCCAATGCTCTTTACAATCCTCGATGTTCTCGACATCAAATCCATACTTGGCTGTTACATCTCCAAATATTGCTGCTTTTTGTGGAGTTAGCTTTGCGTTGCAGAATAACGGCGAAAGAATTCGCTCTCCAACCGCCCATGACGTTAAATCCGCATTTGTCTGAATTTCTAACTGCACATCACACTTCATAGGGGGTTCCAAACTGTCAGGGCATCGGTTGCTGGGTTGTAGACAAAGACATTGCCACCCGTCGCGCGAACATCTCGAACGAGCGGCTCGGATACCTAATAATCCTCAGGCCAAATAAGTTCATTAGAGTCAACCCAATTAATAGATGAGGGTTTTTTTGTTGGTTGGCGAAGGAACTCATTTACAACCCCCCATGCATCATTCAACGATAGGAAGCTATCCGTGGGCACTGTTTCCCCACTTGGTAGATATTCAAATCCCGAACCTAAAGTCCTGTTCCCCTGCGATATGAAGGAAAAGTTCCGACTGAAATCATTTCGATTGTATCGATTAAACGAAATCGATATGCCTTCATCTTTTTTGTAGTTTAGAATCAATGAGTATTGCTCACCTTCTTCTGTCAAAAACTGGATCGAACCAGTTTGGTCTTTTTCCCATAAGTCTGAATACGCAGAATCAAAGAAAGGTTGCCATACTGTTGGTGAAAAGTCGTTGCTGTTGCCTACAAGTGCAAATGTAGAATGAAATTTACTCATATCAGTTCAGCCAGTCAAATATTCCATTGCGGATGATTGCAGATCGACCACTGGAAAAATTAAGAGTTAGGTTAGAAATTCCCATTTCCGATATTAAAGCGGGCAAATATGTTTGGCAAGTTCCACAGGAGGCTCGATCAACATACAAAACTATGTTTTGTGGAAGATTTCCATTAGCTCGGTCATAGGCGCGCATCAAAGAATGTGCTTCTGCGTGAAATAAAACCTGATCCTGACCACGTGTCAAGCCAAGCCGATCCCTCCAACTGCGAGCAAGCATTTTGTCAGAATTTGTTAGATTGATAGAGTTAACACCAAAATATTTGTTCCCATTTATTTCTGTAACAGCAACGGTTCCTCGCCCCCCATTCGCATCAGTAATAATGGTCCGACCCCGGAAATCTCTGATTATATCAAAGGCATTATCGGGTGTTAGTGTGCTATTTGTAGCCCTATAATTCCTCAGCAATTCATCAGTCAACAAAGTGGGTCTTTTGACCAGATATTTCATGGCGGCCAGTTCAACACCCGCAGAGGCCAGCCCATAGAGGATTTCGGCCTGCGTTTGTGACAGGCCTGTCTTCATCAACAGTTGGGCCCCAAAGGTTGTCTGTTGCTCTCCGGTCCAGAGTGCGACCATTCCATGCCCGGCATTGTCGACTCCGGATGTGAGAATCCCCGCAGCCGCGAGACAGCCGATGCCGGTTTCACAGGTAAACCCTCCGACAAGGGCACCCGAGACAATCTCAAACGTGCCACCAACAAGCATAAATGCCCCGCCGATTCTGGCCGCTCTTGCCTGCTGGGCCGCAATGTGGTCATCAATCAACGTCTCGCAAGCTTGACCGGATACGCTTCCACAAATGCTTGGCTTTAATGCATTGCGTGCTTTTTGCTGGGCGGCCACAATCTCGATAAAGATATCCCTATTCAGGATTTGTTTTTCATCGGCAGAAAGAAGTCCCCAAGTATCCAGAGAAGCACGTGTTTCAATACTGCAGCTATTGGCTGTTGCCCCAATGCATGCGAATTCAGTCACCTCGGCTTTTAATTGGTCCCTCGCCGCTTGGGTGAACCCGGGTTTGGACATCAGGTCTGAATAGGAATCGGCGCGATCGTACTGAAGCGTTTCAAGTGCTGCCGTATAGTTGTTATTAGCTAGATACTGCCGTGCCGCCAGAGTACTCATCATTTTGTGAAAAGCATCTGTCTGGTCAGCTACAAGAATTCTTGAGAGATGATACATCCTGCATGCATCTGTCGTGCAGGCCGCAAATTCGGCATCAAGCCCTTGACTGATCCGAAGGTATTTGGTGGCTACAGCATTGAAGCAAGCAGAGTCGTTAAATTCACAGGCGCGCAACTCTTTCTGCATCGACTCAAGTTCTGTATGTCCAAGATAATTATTCTCAATAGCCGACCCTGCCACGGTCCCGCCGAAGGAAACATTCACGGCATTGCCGCCAGAGAATACAAATCCTGTCAGTGCTCCGACCAGCGGTGCGAGTCTTACCTTTTGCTCATCCGTCAGATTGGCCCCCGCCAGCAGCGACGAACTCGCTCCCGAGAAGAACCCGGACACACAATCCCCGTCCAGCGCCTCGAGCGCCAGACAGCCGACGCCGCCGTGCAGCAGCAGGTGGCCGATCGAGCCTTCCCACTGCGTATCCGTCCCGTTGCCAAGCTCGCCAATGCCGAACTGCGCAATTGCCATGGTCTCGCTCACAAGGAATGTGCGACCGGCCTGATCCAGCCCGTCAAAGAAGCCCTGACCATGCACCAGATTGCTGACCCCGTTGTTGATAATCGCATCACCGGCCCGGTCCACAAGGGCGGCAGGCGTGAAGTGGTCGCGCACATCGTTGACAAAGGGGCTTTGGTCACTCAGCCCGGCCCCAAAGTCGATATTTTCAGTCAGAAACCCGGAAATCGTTGTCGAAACGCCTGCAAGCAAAGCGCCGCGCAGAATTTCATCCATGTCGAAGTTGCCGGTGATGGTGCCCTCGGCCACACCGGCAATAAGATTGGCAGTCCCGCTCTGAACACCGGCCTGGATAAACTTGTTGCCGATGTTAAAGTCTATGCCGCCGGTGATATAGGTTGCGACAACAGTCAGCAGTGCCTTGAATGCCGGATTCAGGCGAACCTGTTTATCATACCACTCGTGATCCCGCAGCGAGATTGTATGGTAGGTCGCATTATAGTCATTCATTAACGTGCCAAGATAGGCAAACTGCGCTCCATCCGAAGCCCCTGGCAAGGTGAAATCACGCAAATATTGGTCCTGAATTGTGGCGGATGCTTCAGTGGCCGAGGTGACGTCCTCGGGCGAAGCAATCCCCAGAAGTTCACTGTCATACTGGCGTGATCCGATGATATTGAGCAGCTGGCTGTTCAGGGTCGCACCGCGCACCCCGGCGATATGCACCTCACCACTGATGTTGAATACAGGTGTATCTGTTGAGGTAATCGTCGGCAGAACAGCGGTTTCACGATCAAACCCGGACTGGATCGTGGTGATTGTGATCATGTTGTCCTTTTCCGAAAAGAACGTGTGTCTGGTGCTGTTGATGGCCGCGTTAATAAGAAGTTTCTTGGCGGTCAGGTTAACCTGTTGCGCCGTAAGCGAGCCGCCGGTAATCGACAAAGTGCCATTGGGGGCGGCAATGTCCAGGATTTCATCTGCAGTGAAATCATTACCGTAATTGATCAGGATATTATCCGTGATAGAAGTGTCACTTCTTCCGAATGGGACAATCCAGAAGATTTTCGTGCTGCTGTGTGATGATGACTCCGTAATCGATCGCTCGGCATAAGTCCCGGCCGAGATGTTTCCATTTGGCGTCGAGATCGAGATATTCTGGGCTTCAAACGAAGTTCCTGCAGAGAGAACAGACGCATAGTCACCGTTTGTACCGGTACTTGCGATTGTAATGTTGCCATTGGCTGCTTTCAGGCGGGAGCGTTTGTAGATATCCTCAAAAGATTCAAACTGATAGGTTGTGGTTTTCTTATAGAAACCGAACAGACGCCGTTTCACTGTTCTGTGGGTATAATTATAAGACCAGAACCCGGGAGCAGCGACAAAATTCACACCACCGTTCAGGGCCTCAATCGAAATATTTCCAGTCTGGGAGACAATTCTGGAGCCGATGAAGCTGGCGGAGCCGCCTGCGACAATTTTGATATCGCCACGGGCGCTTATTTGGTTTTCATAGGCCCTTAGTTCCCGAATAGACACTTTGCTGGCGATATGCCCGGGTTTTACACCGCTATACTTTGAGCTGAAGCTCCAGCCCACATCACCGGGCCGGTTCCATTTCCATGTGTCTTTATAGACCGGTTCACTGAGGACATTTCTTCCAGCGACAATATCAAGATTCCCGTAGGAATAAATTTTCCCGGAGGCGAGGTGAATATCATTTCCGGCATAGAGAACCAATCCGCCACCCTGAGCCAATAGCGTGTGCCCTCTCAGGCCTGCTGTTCCAACATCCCACCAATTTGCTGTACTCTGGATGTCGGGGTGATTTCTGCGCCACCCTGAAGGATAGTAACGCACTGTTATATCGTTACCGGCGCTATAAGTAATTTTGCGTGCTGAAACGACCTGCTCTTGCTGCAAGATGTTATCGCTGGCGCGCAGGAATAGATCCTTATTAACGAATCTGTGGCTGCTGTTCACAATAATTGTTTTCGCCTGAACCGAGAGGCTATAGTTTATGTCTTGGTCCGTTAGCCAGTCACGCGTCCAAAACCACCCTTGGTTTTGAAGCAGCTGCACTTTGTTTCCGCTGCCGATCGTTGCCCCACCATAGTTTTTAAGAAGCTTCTGACCTTCCAGATGCAGGACATCTCCAGCGTAGATGCTTCCGCTTCCCAGCATGGTGTCATGACCTGCACGAATATACAGATCGTTTGCAGCTTTTAATGTGCCACCGACCAAAATATCCCCTGCATCGGCAATCAGGGAAATTGACCCCGTTACATCCCAGTTGGCTTGATCAAAAATATGCCCGTCTGCGCTATATCGTGAGGGTCCGACAATTCCCAGACTTCCGGTTCGAAGTTGAACGTAGATATCCTTTTGCGCCCCGTAAATCGTTGCGAGCTTGCCTGTGCCTCCTGTGATGTCAGAGCGATGGATATCATTGGCAATCAACTGTGTCAGTTGGCTTCCCCTGAACACCCGGTTGGCTGCGACGCTATCTTGGGCTGCCTCCACAAACAGCTTTTGGGTCTGGATAAAACCGGTGA
>JAKIUS010000134.1 GCA_021647445.1 Geopsychrobacter sp.
CTCAGACGGTCCTTTATACGGTCCTGGAAGGTCTGTTGAGGCTCCTGCATCCCCTTACACCCTTTGTCACCGAAGAGATCTGGCAGGTTCTGCCCGGTCAACGTCCTGTCGCAACGATCATGCAGGCCGCTTATCCGACGGGGGGCGATGTCGCGCTTGATTCGTCGGCGGTCGCGCGCATGGAGTTGGTAATGGAGGTTGTCAGGGCGATCCGGAATATTCGTGGTGAGCTTGATGTCGCTCCCGGACGCAAAATTACGGTCAGTCTCGATTGTCAGAGCTCAGAGTCGGCTGCTGCGGTCACTGAGGGAGAAGGCTATATCCGTTCCCTGGCACGTGTTGAAACCTTGAACGCCGGGGTTGGAATTGAGCGTCCCGGACAGGTTGCGACTCAAGTAGCTGGAGACGTTGAGGTTCTGATTCCGTTGGCCGGGGTTATCGACCTGGCTGAAGAGGAGACACGTCTGGGCAAGGAGATTGCCAAGGTCCAGAAGGATGTCGATTTTTTTACTCGAAAATTATCGAATGAAAAGTTTGTTGCGAATGCCCCAGCACAGGTCTTGGAAAAAGATCGCGCCAAACTGGTCGCAGCCGAAGAGAAGATTGAGGTCTTGCGGCAGGGCTTGGTCCGCATTCGCAGCTTTAAGACCGAAGGCTGAAGACGATTAAAAAACACATAACTGCTAAAATTTGGCTTTTATTTTATAACGATGTTTAGTATACAGTATACGGTTCTGGATTCCGCTTCAGCTCTGATAGTTCGACAGGCTGTCCAGGACATTCGGGGAACGCATATGACTTAACTGTATTTTCCATGTGCTGCGCTCCTCCTTTTGCGAAGGGATTATGCCTATGATCAGGAGGACGATGGGTTGGCGGGGACCGCCAGCTGTCAGTCAAGACTCGACTTTCAGGAGGAATTTGCATGCGGGTATGAGTCGCCCGGATATTGCGCAGCGGTCGGATTGAGGACGCAATGTTCTTCAATCGACAATCATTCACTTTTTTGAGGGATTGAATTATGCACTTAACACAAAGCACTGTGGGACGAAAGCTTTTGATGGCAGTGACCGGCCTGCTTCTGGTCGGCTTCATTACCATGCACCTGCTCGGCAATCTGTCGGTATTTGCCGGGCCTGACGGCATTAATGCTTATGCCGAACATCTTCACGATCTAGGGCCTTTGGTTTGGTTTTTTCGCCTGATCATGCTGGCGCTCTTTGTCGTACACATTACCCTCGGCGTTCAATTGTCGCTGGAAAATCGCACGGCAACTCCGGTGAATTATTCAATCAAGAAACGGATGAAGACGACCTTCTCCAGTGAGTCGATGCTCTATACTGGGCTGATTCTGCTTGCGTTCTTGATTTACCACCTGCTTCATTTCACGTTCCAGTTGACCAACCCTGAGATTTCAGCACATAACCTGCCGCTCGATGCTGCGATGCGCCCCGATGTCTTTACGATGGTTGTCTTGAGCTTCCAGAAAGTTTTCGTCTCTTTGGTCTACATTGTCGGTATGCTCGCTCTGTTTCTGCACTTGAACCACGGGCTTTCGAGTTTCGTTCAGACCTTCGGTTTGAATAACGGTCCCAGCCAAGAAAAGGTTACCTTAGGGGGCAAACTTATTGCCGTCGGTTTCCTGTTGGCCTATATCGCTATTCCTGTTCTTATCCTTGCTCGCTTTGTGAACGTTTAGGGGGTTTATTGTGATTCTCGACGGAAAAACACCCACTGGTCCTATTGAAAAAACCTGGGATAAGCACCGTTTCGATATGAAGCTGGTCAATCCCTCCAACAAACGTAAATTCAAGGTTCTGGTTGTTGGTACCGGTCTCGCCGGTGGCGCTGCTGCAGCTTCTCTTGGTGAGCTCGGCTACAACGTAGAAGCCTTCTGCTATCAGGATAGTGCGCGGCGCGCCCATTCGATTGCAGCTCAAGGTGGCATCAATGCCGCTAAGAACTATCCGAACGACGGTGATAGCATCTATCGCCTGTTCTATGACACCATCAAGGGCGGCGATTTCCGTGCCCGTGAAGCAGATGTCTGGCGCTTGTCGCAGGTGTCGAACAACATCATTGATCAGTGTGTTGCTCAGGGCGTACCTTTTGCGCGCGATTATGCCGGTTATCTCGATAATCGCTCCTTCGGCGGTGCCCAGGTTTCACGGACGTTCTTTGCGCGTGGCCAGACTGGCCAGCAACTGTTGCTCGGTGCCTATTCGGCGCTGTCGCGTCAGGTTAAGGCGGGTACGGTCAAGATGCGTGAGCGGACCGAGATGCTCGATCTGGTCGTTGTTGACGGTGTTGCCAAGGGGATTACCTGCCGCGATATGGTGACCGGTGAGATCCAGTCTTACTGGGGCGATGCGGTCATTTTGGCGACCGGTGGTTACGTTAATGTCTTCTACCTGTCGACCAATGCTATGGGTTGTAGCGTCACCGCAGCCTGGAAAGCCGCTAAAAAAGGCGCTTTCATGGCGAACCCCTGCTACACCCAGATCCACCCGACCTGTATTCCGCAGACCGGTGATCATCAGTCGAAACTGACACTGATGTCAGAGTCGTTGCGCAATGATGGCCGCTGCTGGATTCCCAAGAAGAAGGAAGATTGCGAAAAGACTCCTGGGGATGTTGCGGAAGAAGATCGTGACTACTATCTTGAGCGTAAGTACCCTTCATTTGGTAACCTGGCCCCGCGTGATATCGCTTCACGTGCGGCTAAAGAGCAGTGTGATGACGAGCGTGGCGTCGGACCTGGTAAGCGTGGTGTTTACCTCGATTATGCGACCGCCATTGAGCGTGTGGGCGAACATACCATCAAGGAGCGCTACGGCAATCTCTTTGAAATGTATGAGAAAATCACCGACGAAAATGCTTACAAACGGCCGATGCGGATCTACCCGGCTCCTCACTATTCCATGGGTGGTCTCTGGGTTGATTACAACCTGATGAGCAATATTCCTGGTCTGTTTGTCTTGGGTGAGGCCAATTTCTCGGTTCACGGTGCCAACCGTCTTGGGGCTTCGGCGCTGATGCAGGGTCTGGCGGACGGATACTTTGTTATTCCTTATACCATCGCCGGTTATCTGGCGACGGTGACACCGGGGACTGTTACCGATGAGCACCCGGCATTTAAGGAGTCGAAAGAGCAGGTTCAGACTCAGATAGACACGTTGCTGAATATCAAGGGTAAGAAGACGGTCAGCGAGTTGCACCGAGCACTTGGTAAGGTCATGTGGGAGGATGTCGGCATGGCGCGCAGTGAGTCGAGCCTCAAGCATGCTCTGCAGCGTATCCCTGAAATTCGCGATGAATTCTGGAATAATGTCAACGTTACCGGTTCAGGCAATGAGCTCAATCAGCAGCTTGAAAATGCCGGTCGTCTCGCTGATTTCCTTGAGTTTGGTGAAATTCTCGCGACAGATGCCTTGCACCGTGAAGAATCCTGCGGTGGTCACTTCAGAACTGAGCATCAGACTGAAGATGGTGAAGCGACGCGTGACGATGAAAACTTCGCCTATGTTGGCGCCTGGGAGTTCAAGGGGAATGATAAAGCTCCTGAACTGCACAAGGAACCGTTGAAGTTTGAAAATATTAAACTTGCCGTGAGGAGCTATAAATAATGGATCTTACACTTCACGTATGGCGCCAAAAAGGGCCTAAAAATAACGGTAAGCTCGAAACTTATCCGGCTAAAGGGATCAGCCCCGACATGTCTTTCCTCGAAATGCTTGACGAGGTTAACGAGGGCTTGATCAAAAATGGCAAGCTGCCCATCGTATTCGATCACGATTGTCGCGAGGGGATCTGCGGCATGTGTTCACAGACCATCAATGGTCGTGCTCATGGTGGTCAGGAGCGCACGACGGTCTGTCAGCTGCACATGCGTTCTTTTCAGCACGGTGATGAAATTTTCATCGAGCCCTGGCGGGCACGGGCCTTCCCTGTTGTCAGTGATCTGATAGTTGATCGTTCGTCCCTCGATACCATCATGCAGGCCGGCGGTTATACCTCTTGTCATACCGGTGGTGTTCCCGACGGTAATGCTCACCCCATTGGCAAACCGGTTGCGGATTATGCCATGGATGCGGCAGAATGTATCGGTTGTGGTGCTTGTGTTGCCGGTTGCCCCAACAGCTCGGCGATGCTTTTTACTAGCGCCAAGGTTGCTCAGTTGGCGGTTCAGCCACAGGGTAAAATCGAAGCCAAGGCGCGGGTAATAAACATGACCGATGCTCTGCAGGCTGAAGGTTTCGGTAACTGTACAAATCATCTTGAATGCGAGGCTTCCTGTCCTAAAGGGATCAGCATCAAGTTTATTGCCAAGCTCAATCGTGAGTACATCAAGACGATTGCTGGTTGATTTGCACCATCATTGACGTTAAAAAGTGGCGAGCCGCAAGGCTCGCCACTTTTTTTTAAGCTTTATTCTGCCATAGCTGTTAAACATCGTCTATTAAGTTCAGGATCTGTTTCTCCGTAGAGATATGAAGCATGCGTAAGAGAATTAAATTGATAGCAAACCCTGTTTCAGGCGGTGATGCGCGCCCGAACATTGAGCGAGCGCGGACAGTCCTTGAAGCCTCGGGTGCTTGGGTCGATCTGTTTGTCACCGGAAAAACAGGTGATGCGCGCGCGGCAGCAGATTGTGCTACCGCGCAAGATTATGATCTGGTGATCGCGGCCGGTGGTGATGGAACCTTAAATGAGGTCGCCAATGGCCTGATCGGCCGTAACCTTCCCCTGGCGTTTCTGCCCTTAGGTACTGCAAATGTGATGGCCTTAGAGATGGGTATCCCGACAAACATTGAGGCCGCTTGTGCTATCGCCTTGGGGGGCACGCGGCGCAAGGTTCATCTTGCCGAGATCGATGGGCGGCTTTTTCTAATGATGGTCGGGGTCGGTTTTGACGCTGCTGCAGTTGAGGCCGTCAGCTCTTCCCTGAAAAAAAATACCGGTAAATTCGCGTATGTTGTTGCTGGCTTGCAGGCGTTCCTCTTCTATCGTCCAAAGCCGTTGCAGATTCAAACCTGCGAAGGTGAAAAAATACAGGCCTGGCACGCAATAATTACCAATATTCGACTCTATGGCGGTCACTTTGTCATGGCGGAACAGGGCAGCTTGCAAACACCCGGACTAATCGTTTGTATGGCCGATGGTGAGGGCCGCTGGGCGCTGCTCCTGTTCTGGCTGCGTATCCTGTTGCGGGGTCACTTGCTGGGGGCGGTACGGCGTATTGAGACCAACGAACTGATTCTTGAGGGGCAGGGGGTCCCGCTGCAGGTTGATGGTGACAAATACTGCGGGCTGCCAGTGAGAATCAGAAGCCTGCCCGATTGTCTGGAACTTGTTTTTCCTCTGTCTTAAATAGAAAGAATCAGCTCATGTCGTCTCTGTTTGGATTGCTTCGTCGATTTGGCCCTTTAGCTCCGACGCTCTTTTTTATGTTGGAGTCTCTTTTAATGTTCGGGCTCTTCC
>JAKIUS010000135.1 GCA_021647445.1 Geopsychrobacter sp.
GTAAAAGGTTAGCAGGGCCAGGGTCAGCATCTCGATGCTCACACTGGACGAGCCCAGAGGGAATGAATATCCACTGAGAATATCCCAGGCCTCGCGGCTGCTGGCAAACAGACGCCAGAGCGGCAGCAGGTAGAAAATACTGTAAAAAACCACCAGCATGCGCAGGAAGTGATCGATCCTCTGGGCCAGTTCACCGTTGTAGCGTTTGAAGAATTTTCGCTTGGCCAGTGGAGTCTGATGGAGTAGAAAACTGACCCCACCGCAGCCCAGGCGCAGAATCATGTGCGCGAACAGCAACAGCATGCCGGTTTCAAAGGTCGCCTGGAGTAACCAGGACGAAAAATTTATGTATCCGGCGATCTGGGCGATCAGGGCAATCAGCAGTACCGCAACCGCCATGCTTAAAAGAGAGCGGAACAGGCGTCCCGCCTCTGTGCCACACTTAAGGCGTGAGGTCCTAAGTTGGCTGATCAGTAAGGGGATGGTTCCCAGAGCGAGCAGGGCAATGTAGAGACGGTAGAGTGGTTGTGGAAGGTTGATGAGCCGAAAGCCGGTGGTCAGAAGAAGAACCAGCGCGGCCAGATAGAGCATTTTTGCCTGGCGTCGGTTTTCGACCAGGTCTGCGGCCAGGATCGAACCGGTCATGACTCCGGCAACCATCAAACTGAATCGAAGCTGCGCCGGGGGTGCCGGAAAGAGGTTGCCCATCAGCAGTACGGTAATAAAGCCACCCGCGGCAAAGGGGTGATCGGTCACAAATTTCCACTCCTGGTGTTCCTGCAGGGGGTGTGAATAGCTGCGGATGACGAAACTCAACACTAGGCCAGCCAGCAGGAGCCCGAAGACCCAGGCATGACGCTGCAGGTAGCTCCAGTCGACCTTGCTGACAGACTGCCAGCCTTCACGAACGTTTTGCCAGAGCCGTTCATTGAATTTTGCGCGGAAATCCGGGGCAAAAAAGGAGTGGGTGTTTTTACGAAATGTCGCCTTGCGCAAGGCGGCCAGGGCGCTGGCGAATTGATCCAGCTCACTGCTGAGTTGCTGCTGGAGACTGCCGGTCTGTTCCTGAAGCTTGAGAATGGCGCTGGTGGTTTTCTTCTCGGCCTTATTCAAGCGCGCCAGCAGGGTTTTGACCTGACCGATGGTTTTTACCGGCACTGCGACTTTCTGGGCGCGCAGTTCTTTTTTCCACTGCTGCCAGAAGTCATCTTCCTGTCGGCTCTTGGCGATGATCTCTTCGACCTGTTTCTGACGGTCGGTCAGCCTGGCCTGGAGCCCTTCAAGGTTCTTTTTTAACTGCAGAAACTGGTTGTTAAACTGATTCAGACGGTCGACGTACCAGTCTTTCGGGTTGCCCAGCGGTTTGGACTTATCGTGTAAATCTCGCAGCTGGGTGCTAAGGGTCGTCAGATCGGTGCGGGCGGCCTTGAGGTCGGCCAATAGCTTTAGGCTGGTTTCTGATTTTTCGACCAGATCGGTCAGGTTGCCAACGCGTGGGCCGAGCTCACTGAGCCCGGGCAGGGCTGATTTGGATGCCGCCGGGGCCTCGGTTTTAACGGGTGTTTCGGCCAAGGTTCTTGTCGCGAGGCTGCAGAGTAGAAACAGCAACCAGAATCCGGTAAAAAATTGATGTTTACGTGCCATAGTGCCACCATTTTTTGCAGCAGGGACAGTAAATCAAACTCTGTGGGTAGATCTGCATTATACCCGTCAAGGGGCTTATGTGCTTGAACAGGCTATTTTGTTCTTTCTGAATAACCGCACGTGAGACTTTAGGTGTTTGCGCTGGATCTGTAATGAAATGACTCCGGTTTTCGTTTGGCAGGATATTTAGCTCATTCCTTTACGGCTCCAGCGGCATGTACTGTTGTTGCGCGGGGTTTTCCTCTTGTTTGTCCCCTGTAAATGAGGGTGCCTGGCTCGAATCTTTTAATTTAAAGCGTTGCATCAGGTCGCGCAGGGTCTCCGCCTGGCTGGCCAGCTCTTCGGCTGCAGCCGCGCTCTCTTCGGCGCTGGCTGTGTTTTGCTGGGTCACCTGGTCGATCTGGGATAGGCCCAGATTAACCTGTTCGATTCCTTGCGCTTGTTCCTGACTGGCAGCGGCGATTTCACCAACCAGATCGGTGACATGAGCGATGCTTTCGACAATTTCCTGGAGCGCGCTGGCCGTATTGTCCGCAATTTCGACTCCGTTCTTACCCTTACTAACAGAACGTTCAATCAGTTCGGCCGTCTCTCCTGCGGCCTTGGCGCTGCGGGCGGCGAGATTACGGACTTCTTCCGCGACTACGGCGAATCCTTTGCCGTGTTGTCCGGCGCGTGCCGCTTCGACTGCGGCATTTAGAGCCAGCAGGTTGGTTTGGAAGGCAATTTCATCGATGACCTTAATGATGCGGGATATGTTCTGTCCTGCATCATTGATTTCACCCACGGCATTGACCATCTGCTGCATCAGTTGACTGCCTTTTGCCGCAGAATCACGGGCATTTCCAGCCAAGCGGTTGGCACTTGAGGCATTTTCCGAACTTTGTTTGGTTTGTGAGACAATCTGCATCATGGAACTGGAGATCTCTTCCAGTGAACTCGCCTGGGTTGTTGCACCCTGAGAAAGGGATTGATTCGCATTAGAAACCTGTGCCGTGCCTGAGGCGATCTGGTCCCCCGCTGTCTGAACCTCACCGAGAACCTCGCCGAGGTTTGCAGTCATCAGTTGCAGAGCATGGCCTAACTGGTCGTCATCCGAAGCTAGGACCACGTCAACAGTCAGATCGCCCCGGGCGATTTGTTCGGTAAGGTCTGCGGTGCTTTTCAGGGTCACGAGCATTGAATCGAGATCCCGGGCGACCAGGCCGATTTCATCGCGCGATTTTAAATTGAGTTTTTCCGTGCCGGCGATGCGTCCGTTCGCAAGGGATTTGGCCAGGTTACGAATACGGCTGAGGGGCTGAATCAGCATCCGTTTAGACAAAAAATTGATCAATACCGCCGAGATCAGCACCACGGCCACCAAAAGGATCAAGGTCAGGCGGGTGTGCTGCCTGGTGGAGATCATCGTATCTTCCAGTTCTTCGCCTACCGTAGCGACATGTTTTTCTGCTGCCGCTGTCAAGTCGGCAAGCAGTTGCTCTCGACTGCTGTTGATCTGTTGAAGCTCCTGTTTGAGGGCAGAGAACTCTTCTCCGGCGACCAGCATTTTGTAATTAAGCGTCGCCATAGTCGCGTAATCTTGATAGCTATTTTTTAACGTTGAAATTTGAGTGTTATTGCCGATGGAGACAGACAACTTTTCGATCTGGTCAAATTGAGCCAGAATTTCGACAGTCAGATTATCGCCCGCCGTGAGGGTGTCCTCCTCTCCGAGCATGACGGCATCCTCATAGAGCTTGGCCTGTTTTTTAAATAGGTTCAGCAGGACGCTACCTTGTATCGACAAGGGGAAATAACCTTTTTGCAGGGTCGACAGCCGCTGACTTAAATCCGCGTTAAACTGCGCGGTGAAGAGAGTGGAAATGATCATCCCCATGAGTACGATGCCAACGCAGAGCCAGATTTTCGCCCTGATGGTATATAAAAAATTCATAGTTCCCTCACAAACCTACTGGACCTCGAGTACTTTTACCGAATCGATGGCGGTTCCGGCACTGACATAGCCGATCGCCCCGGCATTGGCGGCGACAAAAGTCACGACCTCGGCGTCACTCGACAGGGACTTCGGGCTTACCCCGGTGCCGGTAAAGGTGGCTTTTTTTCAGAAATTGGAAAACTGTTTCGATGATTTTCCGGTGATCTTCTTGGTGAAAGTTTTATGAACGGCAGATTTCTTCTGCTGTACCAGTTTTACGGCAACACCGTTAGTCCAGGTTGACTTCTTGCCGAGAAAGATACTTTTGGCCTCACGCGCCGAAATCGAACTCTCGGGGTTGGCTTGATTAACGATCAGGGTGAAATCAGTTGCGTAAGCGCTCGACAGCGCAACCGCAACAATGAACAGGGCAGTTATAAGTTTATTCATGGCCGACTCCTGTCAAAAATTGAATGTCGCTTTGAGTGCGAAGTAGTTCCAGTTTTTCTCGAGAGTGGCGGCAGTGTCGATTACGGTGGTAAACAACTCATTGCCATCGATCTGGTGAAATTCCGCTTTCAGCGTCCAGTTTTCCGTTGCATCGTAGCGTACGCCCAGACTGGCATCCTTGCGCCAGGCGAGGAAGTCCGGCATCCCCATGGCGACAAAGCTGTTGCCATTCTTATCGTTCTTGTCGGCGTAGCGAATATCGTAGAGCGCTGAGAACGTCAACTGGTCGGTTGCAAACCAGTGGAGCATGATGTACCAGGCTTGAGGATTTTTTTCTGCGGTGGTTACGCCGAGAAAATTCTGGGAGGAGGTCATCTCCATATATTCGGTCATCAGCCCGAAATACTCGCGGATGTATTCCAGTGAAAGCACAAAGTGATTGTCGATTTCGAGTCGCCCGTCAGCATGGCTGCCATTGGCGAGTGTTGCTTTGAAGTTATTCTCTGAGGAGAGATAGGAGGCCCCAAGACGTAAACCGTCGAGTGCTGTGTTGTAGACCAATGCTCCGCCGTAATAGATGCTGTCATCCTCTGCCACTGAGGTTACCTGCTGTCCGCCGAGTCCGGTGGATATCCGGTTGAACGAGTTGCGGACTGTTTTGAACATCAGGGCATCGCTAGGCATGTTGGTGGTGCCGAAAAAAACGTGGTAGTCAAGATCGCCGGCCGTCTCTAAAGGCAGGTTGCCATAGATGCCGAGTCCCTGGTAGGCGACCAGCATGTCACGTTGGTTCTCGTTGTAGATGCTCTGTGGCAGAAAAACCATCGATCGTAGAAAATCGCTGTCACGCCCCTCGTTATACAGGCCCAGCGGGAGTTTCACCTTACCGATGCGGACCCCGAAATAGTCGGTGAAGCGGTAATCGCCGTACCCCCAATCGAGACGAATTTCGTTGTTACCGACCTCGCCAAGATCTCGCGCCAACAACTGTACTCCGACACGCAATTTGTCACTGACCTGGGTATTGACGGTCAGGCCAATCTCATTGTACTGAAAAGTTCCGTCTGTCGTGTCGGCTAAAAAGTTGTTGTCTGAACTTGCCAGATAGCCTTGCGAGACGAATCCGTTGAGTCGGATCTTACTCCAGTCGAGGGCAAATGCCTGTAATGGAATCAGACAGAGCAATAACGCCCACAATAAACAGTGCTTCATTTTCATATGCCTCCCCATATCTCGGATTACAGTTTTACTTCCGGTATCGTTCAAGGTGTCCGTGATCGTGTGGTGTTTGATGGTCGAAATGAATTTAGAGGGACCTAAAAGTTACAGCAATTCCCGGTTAGTCGGGTTTAATCGGTAATTTTCACATTTCTACTGAGGCCGAGCGCGTTTTCACCCAAAAACAGTCTGAAAGCCATGTGCTGTCAGTTGTGCTTGGCTCAGTTGGCGAA
>JAKIUS010000136.1 GCA_021647445.1 Geopsychrobacter sp.
TGATCCGGCAGGCGATTTCGCCGCGATTGGCAATAAAAACCTTGGCAATACTCATACCCGCCCCCTCATGGCGCAACGCCTGCTCTTGCCCGGGGCCCAAGATTGATCTTCAGGCGTTGTTCAGCCAGCGCAATGTAATCACACAGGATGGGTCTGGTCTCGCGCGGGTCAATGATCTCCTCAACACCCAGAGCTTCGGCGGTGCGGAAGGGCGAGGCATAGGCGCGCAGTTCAGCCTCCAGCTCTTTTTCCCGCGCCCGGGGATCATCGGCAGCCGCAATCTCGCGGCGAAACGCTGCCGCCACACCGCCTTCGACCGGCAGCGAGCCCCATTCGCCGCTGGGCCAGGCAAGTTTCAGGTCGATATCATTCTTGTTGCAGGTCGCCATTCCAGCCATGCCGTAGCATTTGCGGATCACCAGCGTCAGCGTCGGCACTTTCAATTGCCCGGCGGTATAGACAACGCCAATGTCGCTCTGGGCCATATTTTGATAGGCCCCTGCGCGTAGGGCCATGAAGCGAAACGCATCCCACTCAAGGCCGATGGCCAGGTTCTGGGTGGCGTAGTTATTCAGAATCGTCTCGTTTTCGGTCAGGTCGTAATCAACTTCCAGGGTCAATGTTTCAAAGGGGATAAAGGCGACCCCGGCTGCGACCTGAGGCTTGATTTTGACCGAATTGATATGCACGAGGCTGGTACTGCCGTTTGACAGGAGGGTACTTACGTCAAAGCCCTCAAACTCAGGTGAATTGAGATTGCGTCCAATAATGCCAAGATTGAACATCTTGTAGCGGCCCATGATTCCCAAATCGACTCCGAAGGTGGATGAGTCCTGGTAGTTGTCTGTAACCGAGGAGTTCACATCACCTGAACCATTGTCGAAAATCAGCACCTTTGTTCCGTAGACTCGGCCTTTGATGGCCTTGATATTTCCGCCGACCGACCAATGATCGTTGATGGCGTAGCCATAGGAGAGGGGAACCTCCACCATGGCGAAGCCGTTCAGTGCGACCGTGGTGGTATTGTCGGCAAGAGCTCCGCCCGTCAGAGTTCCCAGGGTCTGGCCGGTCAGGGTTGAGAGCGTGTCGGTTAGTCCGGCAATCTCTGTCGTGGTTATCCCCTGCTGAACGGCAATCGCATCGACGCTGTTGATGGCATCGGCCGTTAGTCCTGCGGCAATCAGATCGGTATAGAGGGTTCCGGTAATCAGGGTCGGCGTATAGCCTGCCGGGGCAGAAAAAGAGTTTGTGATCTGGGTATTCAGGTCGGTTGTGTTGATAATGCCCAGATTTGTAGAGTCGACACTCAAGACGCGACCGGCGGCTTCAAAGGAACCTCGGGCCCCAAGCGCAAAATGGCCCGCCCGCATGGCAAATCCTGCATTTGCATTGACGGAAATGGCATTGCCCGGGTCTTCTAGTCCTTTTAGCCCATTCAGCAGATCGACCAAGTCGGCCAGGTCTGATTGTGTTGTGATGCCGTTGTTGCTGAGTCCCTTGTAGTCGATATTCGCCAGGGTGTCGATGAAGTCACCAAAATCCTGATGGACACGGATGCCAGCGGTTGCGTTGAGATCGCCGCCCCATCCCTTGCGGCCCAAGTTATTGTTGTCGCAGGAGATTTTTTTCCCCGCCGCAGTCTTGCATCCCATAAAACCAAAGGCGGCCGGATTATAATACTGTGCGTTGGTGTCATTGACTGAAGCAATATTGGCCCCCGCCATGCCGAGAGCTCTTGGCCCGGCGAAGAAGCTGTCTAAGGCCAGGGCCGGGCCGGCACTCAGGATCAGGGCGGCTATCACAAACAGCAGGCAGGCAATTGATCTGGAGAAAAAGGGTGTTTTTTTCATGAGAGCTCCATGTGTGGAAATGGGAAGATGAGGGCGGTGTTTTGTTGTTTTTATTTAATAGGATGCGGCAAAGGGACAGGCTGAGGGTGGAGTCGTAGGCGTCCCCATCGAACAGTGTTTGATTAAAGTCGATAAATTAGCAGAGGTGCATGTTGCTGGTCAAGCCTTTTATCTAGCAGCCTGTCGGACTTGCCGGGTCGAAGCGAAAATTTGGCTGTTTGAGGTCAGATTTTAGCTCATTTGAGAGTAATAGCCGTAGCTATTGGTCGAAAAGGAGCTGAAATATGGGCCAAACAGACGAATTTGCAGCCAGTTCATGGAAAGTCCGACAGGCTGCTAGTTTAATTGAGGATGACCTGCTCTTCATCTTCTGTCCGTTGGGCGATCTCTCCAATCAGGAACGCGCGTTCGTTCAGTCCAGAGAGTCTTCCTATGATGTCTTCAACCTCGGCTGGTGGGACGACCAGTACCATGCCGATGCCGTTATTGAAGGTGCGGTACATTTCAAAGGGGTCGAGATTTCCGCCCTCACGCAGCAGTTCGAAAATATCAGGTTTCTCCCAACTGTCGCAGTCGATAATCGCCTTGCAGTTTCGCGGCAGAACGCGCGGCACATTTTCGATCAGGCCGCCGCCGGTGATATGGGCGATCCCTTTGATGCTGAAATCGCGCAGCAGATTGAGGACGCTCTTGACGTAGATGCGGGTCGGGGTAATCAGAGCTTCACCCAGGGGGACGGTGAGCCCTGCTGGGGTTGCATCGAGGGGGAGGGCCATCTTCTCGAGCAGGATTTTACGTGCCAGAGAATAGCCGTTGCTGTGCAGACCGCTCGAGGCAATACCGATAATCTGGTCATCGGTATTGATCGATGAGCCATCGACGATCAGGTCACGGTCAACGATGCCGACCGTGAAGCCCGCCAGGTCATATTCTCCATCTTGGTACATGCCGGGCATCTCAGCAGTTTCACCGCCGAGCAGGGCACAGCCTGCTTGCTGGCAACCTTCGGAAATGCCCTTCATGATCTCTACCGCTTTTTCGGGAGAGAGTTGGCCGGTCGCCAGATAATCGAGGAAGAAGAGTGGTTCGGCACCCTGGACGACGATATCGTTGACGCACATAGCGACCAGATCGATTCCGATTGTGTCATGCTTATCGAGGGCAAAGGCCATTTTCAGTTTGGTGCCGACACCGTCTGTCGATGCGACCAGGGTCGGTTGTTTGCATTTATTGTTATTCAGGGAGAACAGACCACCAAATCCGCCGATATCCGAGAGAACCTCGGGGCGAGTCGTGGCTTTAACCAGAGGTTTGATCATTTGCACAAAGCGGTTACCCGCTTCAATATCGACCCCGGCATCTTTGTATGTCATCTTTTTATTGTCGTTCACGCTGTACTCCTTGCGCTGGTGAAAAGGCCGGTCATTAAAGCATCGGGCTGTTTGTTTGTCAACTGCAATGGAGGGCGTTTTTCGCGGCATGAATCGGCTTTACAGCTTGCAACTGAAAACCTATTATAATGTTTATTTGTAACTGTTCGGTCATCTGTCGAGATGGGTTGTGAACCCATCATACTGAATGAGTTACATACAGTTTACGTTTATTTTAAGCAATTCGTGGGCAATATTATCGCAACTGGTGAAAAAACAGCATGGTCGCTCCGTCCCTGTGTGGCAACGGATCTTGTGCAGGTTTTGAAAATTGAAGAGCTTGCCTATCCGCGCCCCTGGACGCAGAAGCAATTCCTTCAAGAGTTGCAGTCGACCTATTCCCGGCTAGATCTCCTGTTTGCTGATGGTCAATTGAGCGGCTATCTCTGCTATTGGATTGTTGCCGGTGAAATGCATATTGTTAATATTGCAACTCAGCCTGCTTTCAGACGTCGGGGCGTTGCGCATCGGTTGCTTGATCACGCTCTGTGTCTTGCGAAACAAAATAACGTTGAATCTGCCTGTCTTGAAGTGCGTACAGGTAATTTGGGGGCGATTGCCCTCTACCGATCTTTCGGATTTGTCGATGATTGTGTTCGGCCCAAATTTTATAGCGATGGAGAAGCCGCCTTGCTGATGAGTTACCCGCTTGATTCCCCAAGCAGTGAGGCGTGAGGAGAAAAATCAGAAAATGAAAAATCTACAGACAATCGTTCTTTCCAACCAGGAGATCTCCCCCGGTTACTATCGGATGAGAATTCTCGCCCCCGGCTATAAAGAGACGGCGCAACCCGGACAGTTTGTCATGTTCCGCGTCCGGCGTTCGCTACCACCGTTGCTACGGCGGCCCTTTGGTATCTTTCAGATCGGATTTTTACCGGCCGATTGCGAAGGGATGGCGGAGAAGGAATTTCTCGAACTGATCTACAAGGTGGTTGGTTCTGGGACCGAAGTGATGCGTGAGCTGCATCAGGGAGATCGGATTGAGCTGCTCGGTCCTTTAGGACGTGGTTTTGAGATGGATGACGAGGCTGGCGACAAGATTCTGGTCGGAGGTGGTATCGGCCTGGTGCCGCTCTATATGTTGGCTGGAGCCCTTGAGGATCGCTCGAAGACCCGTCTGTTGATCGGGGGACGCAGTCGCGAGGATATTATTGCCGTAACCGAATTTGAACGACTGGGTGTCACAACCCATGTGACGACCGAAGATGGCAGTCTTGGTGAGTCTGGATTGATTACCAGAATCCTTGAGCGCAAACTCGAAAAATATCCCAAAGCCAAGGTCTATTCCTGTGGTCCGATGCCCATGTTGCGTGCAGTTGAAAAAATCTGTGCCGAACGCAAGGTTCCGTTGCAGGTCTCCCTTGAAGCGTTGATGGCCTGTGGGGTCGGAGCCTGTCTGGGCTGTGTGGTCAAGGGGGTTGAACATTCCGAGCAGAATCCCCAATATCTGTGTAGCTGTCGTCAGGGGCCGGTGTTTCACAGTCATGAACTCGATTGGGATCGTCTACATCAGTAGCAGCCAAATTTTCGCTTCAGCTCTGATAGTCCAACAGGCTACTAGAGCAGAGAAGGAATTGTCATGAATCAGCGCACCGAAACCGTCACAAAACCGAATCTTGCGGTCGAGTTTGCCGGCCTCAAACTGAAAAATCCTCTCATGCCCGCCTCGGGGACCTTCGGCTATGGGCAGGAGTTTGCGCCCTATCTCGATTTGAACCTCCTTGGAGCCATCGTCACCAAGGGTCTGTCTCTCAATCCCAAGGCCGGTAACCCGACGCCGCGTATCGCTGAGACGGTCAGCGGTATGCTCAATGCCATCGGTCTGCAGAATGTCGGTGTTGATGCCTTTATTCGCGATAAAATGCCCTTTCTGGCGCAGTTTGATAGCCCGGTGATCGTTAATTTCTTTGGCAATACCCAAGAGGAATATGCCGAGGTTGCTGCACGCCTCGATGAGGTGCCGGGTGTCGCGGCGCTTGAGATGAACATCTCCTGCCCCAACGTCAAGCATGGTGGCATCGTCTTCGGCACCGATCCAAAGGCGGCCTTCGATGTGATCAGTCGTGTGCGCAAACGTCTGAAGAAACCGTTGATCGTCAAGCTGACCCCCAATGTGACCGATATCCGCATCACCGCTCAAGCGGCAGAAGATGCCGGGGCCGACGCCATCAGC
>JAKIUS010000137.1 GCA_021647445.1 Geopsychrobacter sp.
CCCCGACTTGCTGAGATTTAAGGTCACCCCCGGTAAAATCTTAACCCTGCGCCAAAAACGAAAACTCATCGCAATTTCTCCGCCGATCCGCAGTTGTGCCCCCTGTTTTGAGGGGCTGTTCAAAGTCAAAAGCGGGCGACCGAGCAGGGTCAAAAGCGGGCGACCGGCCGGTCGCCCCTACGGGATAATTGGATTTTTGGTTTGGTTGACCGGGTGCAATGTGTCTTTGATCCAACGTTGCGGGTTGGTGGCGACATATTCGACGATCCGGGCGTAATCAGCCTCATTGCGAATGATATGTTCGTAATAATTGCGTTGCCATACAGGCACACCGGCAGCATTACGCAGAGTATTGATCCGTTTCGTAACGGCGGATTTGAAACCCGCCAACAATGCCCCCAGCGATTTTGCACCCGGTCCCGCCACCGTAGGGGCGACCGGCCAGTCGCCCGCTTTTGACCCCGCTTTTGACCCTGGCCGATCGCCCGCAAAACGATCGCCCTGACAATGACCAATGCCACGATGGCGACCATAAAGAGCGACCGACCGGTCGCCCTTACCATCATCGATCCGGTCATTTGCAATAATGGACACAATGCCGTGGAGATGGTTCGGCATCACGACGAATTCACCCAATTCAATTTCCGCACGAATGTCAGCAGACCGCATCCATTCAGCCTTAACAATCCGCCCATAATCGTTCTCTTGCATCTTGCTGTCCACAATTTCACCAAACAGACATTGACGTGCATGGGCGCAAATCGTCACAAAATAAAATCCGGCTTGCGCGTAATCGTAGCCCTTCAGGCGCAAGGAACGGCGATGGTGAATTTCCGGTTGGTATTTCATCATCCAATCCTTTCAACCAACCGTAGGGGCGACCGGCCGGTCGCCCGATTTTGACCCCGGCCGGTCGCCCAATTTTGACCCAGAATAGAGTATTTCCGGTTGAGCCTTCGTTTATGCCCTCCAGATGTGCGATCAATAGTCCGGATTTTCGTCGGTTGAAGAACCATCAAATCGTCTCAGCCACAACCGTCGATATCTCCTTACTCGCCAGCAACCGCATAATACTCGAATCAAAAGCCCGCTTGAATTCCGGGTCCTGAGCATAGCGCTTATACAGATCCAGCTCTCTTCTTCGCTCCTTGCTGACCGCTTGACTAATCAGCTTTTCCAGTGCCAGCCGACTGTTCTGCTCATCCTGATTATCGACGACCTGTGTCTGGTAATTGGGACTATTGAAAACATGCTGAACAATATTGATGAACTTGACCCGCTGCTCTTCGGGGGTTGCATCCCAGCCAGCGAACCAGCGCTCGTTGAAGAGTCGGATGATTTCGTCAAGGGGGTCTTTGTCTTCATCAGAGCCGACACCGCGAACATTCGGATTCTGCGGATCGATCTCAGAGTCACTGTCATCCAGTCCGATACCTTTCTTCAGCTTGACCCGTTCCAGCCCGTAAGTGGAAAGATCAATACTGTTGAGCAGTTCGTCCAGGGTGTCCTTATCCTTGTCTTTGATCTTCAACTTCGGGATCAGAAACTTGAGGAACCAGTGCAGCTTCTCCCACTCGATATTGTCGAACGGCATGATACAGGCAAGCTGGGCGTAGATTTTCACAAACTGCTTCGCCTTGATTTTGAAATCGACCTTTGCGTCATCTTCAAGTTCCAGCTCTTTTTCAAAACGGTCAGCACAGCGGTCGATGATCGGGCTGAGCTTTTCTGCATCGGCATTGGAGAAATAGAGGGTACAGAACTCCTCCACTTCACTCCATTCGTAGACCCCAACCTCATCGAGTTTCTCCTTGGTGTCATGCAGTACATTGACGTCGGTCGCCTCTGAAAGTGTGGTCGAGGTGTAGTAAGGATCAAATGCCTTTTTGATGTCATCGGTTGAGTTGAAAAAATCGAGAATGAAGGTATCTTCCTTACGTTTATTCAGGGCATGCGAGCAGCGGTTCAGCCTGGAGAGAGCCTGCACCGCCATGACCCCTTGCAGCTTCTTATCAACGTACATGGTCGAAAGCTTGGGCTGGTCGAAGCCGGTCAAATACTTGTTGGCCACGACCAGCAACCGGTATTCATCAGAATCAAACCTTTCCTCTATATCCTTTGCCGGAAAACCGTTGATCGAGTCCTCAGTATGCTCGATACCGTCGACCGTCTTCTTGCCAGAAAAGGCGATCATCGCTTTAAAGGGTTGCCCCTTGAGCGCCTCTCGAATTGCGAAAAAGTAATGGATTGCGGTTTCGATGTTCCGCGTCACCACCATCCCCTTAGCCTGCCCTTTGAGTTTCTTCTGGCCGACGACCTGCTCCAGAAAATGACCAACCATAATATCGGCTTTGACCGCGATGGTTTCTTTATGGCCCTCCACGTAGGAGCGTAACTTCTTCTGCGCTTTGGCACTGTCGAACAAGGGATTCTCTGTAATCGACTTTTCGATCTGGTAATAACTCTTGTAGGTGGTGTAGTTGGCCAGCACGTCGAGAATAAACCCCTCTTCGATGGCCTGCTTCATCGAGTAGAGGTGAAACGGAATGAACTTCCCTTCTGCCGTCTTCTCCCCGAACCGTTCCAGTGTGGCATTCTTGGGCGTGGCGGTGAACGCGAGGTAGGAGGCGTTGCTCTGCATCTTGCGCTTCTTCATCAGCTCCAGAATCGCGTCCTGCACCTCATCTTCGTCAGAGCCCAGCGTCTGATTGAGTTTGTCCGCCGCCGATCCACTCTGCGAACTGTGCGCTTCGTCGATAATGACGGCAAATTTCTTGTTGGAAAGATCCTCAATACCATCGACGATAAAGGGGAACTTCTGGATGGTAGTGATAATAATCTTCTTGCCACTTTCCAGCGCGTCTTTTAAGTCCTGAGAACTCATGGCCGGAGCGACGATATTTTTGACTTCGGAGAACTGCTTGATGGTGTTACGTAGCTGCTTGTCCAGTACCCGGCGGTCGGTAACAACAATAACTGAATCGAAGACCGGATGATCTTCCCCTTTGGCGTAGACCTCGATCAGTTGATAGGCGGTCCAGGTGATGGAGTTTGACTTACCGGAACCTGCCGAGTGTTGAATCAGATAGGTCTGTCCGACACCGCACTGACGGATATCGGCAAGGAGATTCCGCACCACCTCCAGCTGGTGATAACGGGGGAAGAAGAGGGTCTTCTTTTTAAGGGGATCTGTCTCCTTTTCACCGACCAACTTGGCGAAGTGCTCGATGATATTGGTCAGGCTCTGGCGAGTCAGAACCTCTTGCCAGAGATAGTTGCTCTTATGACCCTCCGGGTTCGGCGGGTTGCCCTTGCCGTGATTGTGCCCTTTGTTGAACGGCAGAAAATTGGTCCGTTTCCCCGCCAGCCGGGTCGTCATGAATACTTCATCGGTATCAGCGGCAAAGTGCACCATCCAACGACCGAATTGCAGCAGGGTTTCGCTGGGGTCACGATCTTCTCGATACTGCTTGATGGCGTGATAGGTAGACTGCCCGGTCCAGGCGTTCTTCAATTCGATGGTGACAACGGCGATACCGTTGATGAAAAGGACCATGTCGATCGATTTGAGCGGATCGGCTTGCGAGTAGTGAACCTGCCGTGTGACCGAGAAGATATTCTGCTCAAAACGCTTTGCGACTTCGGGATTGATATCGTTGTAGGGCTGACTGTAGAGCAAGGTAAAATGAGCAGAGTTGATATGCAGACCACTCTTAAGAACTTTGAGGATGCCTTCTTTCTGGATTTTCCGGTTCAGCCGTTCAAGGATCAACCGTTGCCAGTTGTGCTGATCTTTAATTTTTTTGAGTTCTTCGGGCTGGGTTTCTTCAAGAAATCTCCAGAAATAGCGACGGTCGATGGCAAACTCAGGGTCGAAGTCACCCGACTCACTCAGCCAGTATTGATGGCCGCTGCGATATTGCTCGAAAGCCTCGACAATACCATGACCTTCAGCCTTTAGATCCTCACGACAAGTCCCGGTTAAGGCTTTCTCTATACAGGCTTCGAGTGCTTGTTCGTTGGTTTGGGTGACCATACCTATCCCGTCTCTTTAAAACGATTGTTTACCGGTTTCCCCTCAAATTGCCACAACCAGTCAAATGAGATCAGTTCGCTATCATGCTTACTTTGTTAAGTTTTTCACGTCTATTCAGGCAAAAAAAATAGACCAGTCAAATGACCGTCAAATGAGAATTTCGGGGTTACGCCCAAAACGGTACGTAACGCCATTCTTTACGGTTGGCCTTGGCATACAAATAACATCCCATTCGCACTTGACAGAGAACCCGCCCCATGTGAGACTTAACTTGTCTCTACCAGTGGTAGCAGAATCTAAAAAGGCCCCCGCTGAGCCAGCCTGGCAAATCAGCGGTTTTTTTATGTCCAGCGCGGACCCTGCTTAATCATCCGAATTGTTCTGCCACTGTCCGCCACGTATGCCGTAATAAAACGAGCCCTATCTCCCTGCCGGTTAAGAGCAATCACAACAACATAGTTGTTTACGACCACCGTCACCCTTCTTTTGCCATCGTACCGTTTACGTTTGTTGTCCCAGCCCAGATACCGATCCGAAAGTGGATCCTGCAAGGCCGCTTTAATCCAATCGATCCTCTTCGCTCTTTTTTCAGAGAAGGTATCATCTTTATTGCGCACCGATTCAAAAAAGGCATGAGCAAAATCATCCTTTCTGAATCTGACCGAAATGCCGTCAAAGGTTACAATTGGACCCTGGCAGTATATGTGTTCAAAATGGAGTTGATATTCAGTTATGGTCTGATAATTGACCAGCGAGGGATAGGCCATAGCTACCAGACACCCCCAAAATTGATACGAAACAGGTTGAACTTTTTTTCATGCAGTGGGGTTGGTGATAATTTATGGCCAAGCTGCTGCTCCAAATGATCAATCAGCTCAGATTTTGCTGAATCCGCTGTCACTTTACCATTCAATCGAGCCGCAGCAGCACCAACCAAAACATCAGAAAGCTGAACCAGTACCGATTCTTCTGAGCGTACTGCCTGCACTGAGGAGATCGTTGCAGACAAGTTGGCATACTGAAGACAGCCTCGTAACTCCTGAAGGCGATCTCGCCGACGGTTGCTTTTAAAATCACAAAATATCTGATAATCGTTACATTCGTGAATCCAGTGATGAATCATCTGGTAATAAAACTTATAAAATCCAAGTTCCTGATCACTTTCATGAAACTTGAGTAAATCAACCTTGTTGCTGTCTATCGCAATGCACCGAAAACGCAAGTCTTTGCCCTGATCAACAAACCAGGAAATAAGCGCTTTATAAAAGTCCAGCCTCGAAGGTGAGACCTTATTCCACTTAAACTCCCCGCCTATTTTGTATTGATTGCGTAATTGGTGGATGGCCGCTTTGCACTTGTCACGGTCTTGAGATTCCAGCCAGA
>JAKIUS010000138.1 GCA_021647445.1 Geopsychrobacter sp.
CGCCGAAGTAAAGGGTTTCAAGCCCCTGTTCAGCACCGACCTTCTCCAAAACACTAAAATTGATATGAGCTGTAATATCCTGACAGCCGACATGCTGATAGGGATTATCACTCGACTGGTGATGCCGATAGCAAAGTAGAGTCCCGGCGCGACGCCAGGGCGCCAATAATTCGGCGGCAGGGTAACCATAATCGACCGTTAATACGACTCCACGCTGCAAACGCTGTCCCACCTCAGAGATCCAATCCAAAGCGGCAAGGTTGACCTCGGCACGATTCCCCTCAACCAACGGCTGTCCGGACAACTCAAAGTATTTACTCAAGCGTGAATCTGTCAACGGTGCCAATTGTTCGACGAATCTGCCCGCGACAAAATTGACCAGCACCTCTTGTAATTCATTATCTTTTTTCTCGACCATGTGAACCGGGAAGGCATCGACCAGCTCATTACTCACAAAACATCCGCTGAAGGGTTCCAACTCAGAGAGTTGACACCAACTTATACGACCGGCGGCAACGTGCACGGATAATTTTTGCTTTTGCCGCTGCCGATAATCGGCGCTGATCTCGACAATTCGATACTCTAATTGTGCATAGAGCTCAGGCGTCTCTTCGGCCAGAGCATCGAGCAGGTCTAAACAGAGGTAACCTTCTCCTGCCCCCTGTTCAACCAGAGTGAACGGCCCACCCCCCATCAGCTGCCAGACCTCTACGACCTGACGCGCAATAAGGCGGCCAAAAAGTGCATGCACACTCGAAGAGGTAAAAAAATCACCCTGCTTACCGATACGCGTACGTGCTGTGGTGTAATACCCATACTGGGGATGATAAAGGCAAAGATCCATGTAGCGGGCAAAGGTCATGGGACCCGCCTGCTCTATCTCCTGGCATATTTCATTTTTAAGTTCTGTATTCTCAACACTATCTGCAATCGTCATCGCTTAGCACCCTCTGTTTACGGTTAAAAACAGGGGCGGATTATAACGGCCCGGGACAGTCAAGACAAGTCGAAGCTTCAGGACACTCAGGGTCCGCCTTTTAAGACAGGAAAATTGCGCAATTGCCAAGCCCAGATACCGCCGCTAAGGTTATAAACTGAGACATACCCCTTGTCCGCAAGGTATTCCGCCACCTGCGAACTCCGTGACCCGACGGCACAATAAACCAGCAACGGCTTGTCTTTCGGAATCTCGGCAATACGCTTAGCTATGCTATCAATCGGAATCAAATGTGCCCCTGCGAGCCGAACATCGAAGTATTCCTGAAGAGTTCTGACGTCAAGCAGATAAACAGCAGAATTGCCCCTCAACAGCTTCTGTGCAGCAGGGGCATCAATATTCTGAACCACTGAAGCCTGGGCCACTGAAAGGGATAGACAAACAAACAGGACAGTAAAGATCATCTTCTTCATCGGTTCGAAACTCCTTTGAAAAGCGTTGAATCCTCATTATATTCAGCTTTCACAATATTTGCCACCCCAGTCTGCCAGCCCCACGTCCAAAACAGTCTATTGCCGGTCACAGCAAGCCTCTCCCCCCAAAAGCTGACAAGAAGTTAGAAACCCGCTAAAGGTATGAAGGGAATTAGGTGACTATTCAGCGCCGTTTGTATGAGTAAAGTAGAATTGAGACCAAAGAGAAGAACAAACAGAACAGCGGCAGGATATCCCCTTGCTCTCGATAAAAACTTGGCCGTGCCCCAAGTTCAACGGAACCGGTCACCGAGATGGCTTCAAAGAGGGGTGTTTCATGCAGAATCTGCCCCGTAGGAGAGATCAGCGCCGAAATGCCGGTATTGGCGGCACGAGCAATCCAGATGCGATTTTCAATCGCCCGCATGCGCGTCATATCAAGTAACTGCCGAGGGGCCGATGAGCGCCCGAACCAGGCATCGTTGGTGATATTGACCAACAGGTCGCTGCCATTACGCACATAATCACGTGCAAGAGCAGGGAATATTGCTTCGTAACAGATCAAGACACCAAGGTCATGGTGTTTAAAGGATAAGGGCTCGACCGTTCCGGGAGTAAAATCACCGACACCTGACACCAGCTTATTGATAAAAAACAGAACCTTGGCAAAAGGAACATATTCACCAAAGGGAACCAGATGAATTTTGTCGCTACGGCCAAGTTGCTGACCGTCTCTGTCGAGCAAAAAAGCACTGTTATGATAATCGTAGCCCTTATCGGCGCGCATTTCGTAGGAGGGCCCACCGACCAGCAGAGCAGTACCGGTCTCGCGCGGAACCTGGCGAACCTGACGACTGTCGGTACTCTCTTCCTGAAGATAGAAGGGGGCAGAGGCTTCAGGCCAGATGAGAAGTTCGGCACCAGTCTGTGCCGCCTCAAGACTCAATCGCCGATATTTGTCGAGGGTTAACTGCCGATAATTACGATCCCATTTATGCTGCTGTGCGATATTGCCCTGAACCAATGCCACATTGAGTCGCGGGAGTTCAGGCCCGGTAAACCGAATCGCCTGCCGCCCGTAAAACAGACCGCCGACCAGCAATAATGCACAGAGCGTCAGGCCCAGGACCCCCCGTTTTACGGAGCGTCGCCGGACAAGATCCGCCAGGATGACATTTATTACCACGAACAACCCTGAAAGCCCGTAAACGCCAAAAACATCCGCAAGCTGACGGAGGTTCTCCATATCGATAGCGGCATAACCGAGCAATCCCCAGGGGAAACCGCTGAGCACAAGACCGCGCAGATACTCAAAGGCGATCCACAGAATCGGCAACGAACATAATAGTGGAAGTTTCAGCCGTTGCTGAAAGCGAAAAGCTAACCAGAGCGCAATGGCGAAATAGAGGGAGAGATAGGCACAGAGCATCAACCAGGCAACAACTGCAAAGAAGGGAGCCAGACCACCGTAACTGGTCATGACAATATTGAGCCAGTAGAGTAAGGGCGCAAAAAAGGACAGGCCGCAGACAAAACCACTGGCAAAAGGCCGCTCTTCGGCAACCAGCAGCAGCGGGGCAAGGGCGACAAACCCCAGCCAGCCCTGACCAACTGGCGGAAAGGCACCGGCCATCAACAGACCGGAGAGAGCAGCCACAAGCAACTTTGGCTCAAACAGAACAGCAGAGTTTAGCCTACGCGAAATATTCATTCCTCAGATTCAGCCGTTTGGGGAAAAACACGCAGCTGACGCACGGCGCGCGGATCGGCATCCACAATGAGAAGGCTGAGGTTATCAAACTCCAGACGCTCTCCCCGGTCCGGGACACGCCCGAGCATTTCGACCACATAGCCACCGACGGTATCAAATTTTTCACGTGCAACCGTGATGGAAAAATAGTCTTCAAACTCTTCAATATCGAGGCGTCCATCAACAAGGACCGTACCCTTCTCTTCAACGATCAGCCACTCCTCTTCGAAGTCGTATTCATCCTGAATCTCGCCTACGATCTCCTCGATCAGATCCTCGATGGTCACCAAGCCAGAGGTGCCACCATATTCATCAATAACAATCGCAATATGAACCCGCCGTTGACGAAAATCCTGCAGCAATTCACTGATGTTTTTCGCTTCGGGCACCAGAAAGGGCGGCCGTAAAATTTGCGTCATTTCAAGCTTGTCGAGAGGGGTGCCCCAGAAACGCAGCAAGTCTTTGGCATAAATCAGCCCGATAATATTGTCAGGGCTCTTGTCGTAAAGAGGGATTCGGGAATGACCAGAATCATTAATCGCCTTGAGGATATCGGCAAATGGAGCGGTACAATCACAACAGACCATAGAGGTTCGAGGCACCATAATTTCACGCACGATGGTATCATCGAGGTCCAGGATAGATTGCAGCATCTCCCCTTCTTCTTCATCGATGATCCCCTCCTGCTCGGAGGCATCGATCATCTCCTGCAGATCGGCTTCACTACTGGCGAGAGGCCGCGCGGAGAAAACCCTTTTGAGCCCTTTTAAAAATCCTGTTTCCGAATGTTCAGGCTCCACTCGCCCCCCCTTTGCCCAACAATCGTGCAGAGTAACCCTGCGCGTCCAATTGATCCTGCAACAACAGGCTGAACACTTCACGCTCCTTGGCTTCCATTTCGGCGGCCTGCGCTTCAGTACCGCGCTCATGATCGTAACCGAGAAGGTGCAGGATACCGTGCAGTAACAGAAATACCAGTTCATGCTCGAAAGGGACGTCAGCCTCACAGGCATCAGCGGCAGCACGTTCAACGCTGATCACCACGTCACCCAGCAATTGTGGCTGAATGCCACCGCCCTCGCCTTCCTGCATGGCAAAAGAGATAACATTGGTCGGATGATCACGATCAAGGTATTCACGGTTGATCTGTTGAATTTCAGTGTTATCGACTATTAAAAGAGAGAGTTCACCCTCAGGAAATCCCAAGACGCTTAAGATCTTTGTGGCTATCTTTCGCAACGGACGCTTCAGGATCTTGTGTTTGCGCTGGTGATTCTCGATCTGAATTTTCACGTACAGGCTCCGATTCTGGCTTTTTTTCACGAACAATATGAACAGGTTCGGGGTAATCGATCCGATTATGAAAAATACCTCCGAGCACCCGATTGAAACTACGCGCAATCAGATGCATATCCTTCAAGGTCAGGTCACATTCTTCAAGCTGACCATCAATAAATATGTTGTTGATCAGCTTCTTGACCATGCCCTGAATCCGCGCAGATGTCGGATCACTCAGGGTACGACTGGCCGCTTCAACCGCATCGGCGAGCATAATCAAGGCCGCTTCGCGGGTCTGTGGCTTTGGCCCATGGTACCGGTAATCACGTTCATCTATCTGTTCCATCTCAGGATCAGCCTGATTTTTAGCCTTTTCATAAAAGAACTTGATCAGTGCGGTACCGTGATGCTGTTGAATAATATCGATGATTGGGGCCCCGAGCTTACGCTCGCGCGCCAACTCGACCCCTTCCTTGACATGAGAGGTCAGAACCAACGCGCTCATCGAGGGGGCCAGTTTGTCATGCTTGTTGCGCTGCCCGCCGGAATTCTCGATAAAATAGAGCGGCTTCTTGACCTTACCGATATCATGATAATAGGCAGCAACTCGAACCAACAGCGGATTGGCCCCAATCTCTTCGGCCGCAGACTCAACCAGGCTGCCGACAATCATCGAATGGTGATAGGTGCCCGGAGCCTGCACCATCAATTCGCGCAGGATGGGAGAATTCATGTTGGCCAGTTCGAGCAATTTAATGTCGGTAGTATATTTGAACAGACTCTCGGCCAGCGGAATAATCCCATTGACAACCATCGCGCTGAGCAACCCACCAAACAGGCCAAGACAGATTTTATAAACCAACTGCAGATCAAACGGTTTTGCGGCCAGAAAATGAATTCCGACCAGCATGCCGACATTGACCATCGCCACCCAGAATCCTGCACGATAGAGATTTGAACG
>JAKIUS010000139.1 GCA_021647445.1 Geopsychrobacter sp.
GCGTGGATTGAGACTACACCCCCTAATTTTCTGGTTTCACTGGCACCTTGCTCGATCGGAACATAAATTTTTTCATCCCCACCTTTTTGCTGAATAGCGGCTGCTGTGAGACCTAATGAACCCTGGAGAGTTGTCCATACATGTTCAAGGTCACAATCTTCTGGAAATATACAAATGTAGTGGATTGGATCGCCGCCGTGATCACCTCGCAACTCAATACCAGGAAGAACTGTCAATTTACCTTCCCCGAGCTTTTGAAGTTCTCTGATACGATCGATATCAATCGTATGATGATCAGTGATCGCAACAACCCGAACACCATTATCGACCAAGGTATCTACGATCTGCTGATTTGTGATTTGTTTATTTTTATAATCAAAAGAGCTAGGGGTGTGGAAATGCAGGTCCCACCTGTTCCACATAGACCCAACCGACGAATGAATAGCCATATTCCCTCCAAATGAATGACCCAGCTAGTGACACCACCAGCAAGTTGGATGAAGGTCATCCCAAAATCAAATTACTCTCCAATTACAAGCGAACAGTTTTTCTATGGAATCAGTTCGCAGCAACTTACCCTCGATCTCCGTAATCAAAGCCTCACGCTTCGAATCAATCTCATCTTGTGCCTCAAACAACGCCCGCCGCTTGGTATTCCGCTGCCCTTCCAAGTGACGAATCTGCTTCTGTACCTCAAGCTTCTCTTCCAAAGTCAAAGCCGACACGGCTGATCACCGTGCTTCCTTGATCTGCCGATCAAACTCTTTGATCTCCCGCTCCAGCCCAACCTTGAGATCATCGGCCCAGCCATCAATTTTATTCGCTTCGGCTTCAAAGAACTGCGCATTACGCACTGAGACCTGCCGAAGAATATTCTCCCGGCGCTGCTCAATAAGAGACTCAACGAAAACACTCTGCTGCTGATCCGCATTTTGATTGACCACACGGGCAGAGACCGACAATAGGCGCTGAGCCTGTTCTTCATCGAGCAGAGTACCGTCATCGGTAACCGCAGTGACCAACAGATGGTCCTCCGCCTGTCCGAGCGACTCCACCGTCAGCAAAGAGGCCACCAATGACCCCGATTTGCCGACCAGTGAATCGATCGTCGAGATCCGAGTAGGATGGCCGGTATAGTCGAAAACAACTTCAGCAGGGGGTAAATTTCGAGCTTTAGCGGTTTCAAGTACCCGAGCAGCCAACGGGTGACCCAGGCGATAATAATGGGCTTCACCTGAGCGACGCGGCAGTTCGTAACGCCCAAGAGGAATCTGAGCTTCAGGCCCATAGGGATTATTCAGCAGGGTAAACGATGAGCCGTCGGCAAACTGGGCATTTTCACCCAACTCATGCTCTGTGAGAGCAACCAACATCTGCTCATAACGATTCAGGTAGTTTTGGCTGTTACGCAGATTAACGCGCAGCTTTTCGTGAACCTCTTCATCGAAATTCTCCAGCAACTGTTGCCGGGTCTTGGTCATGGTCTCGTTGATCTGGGTTGACAACTCAGTTTGCAACTCATCAAATCGGGTGCTGATCTCTTCCGGAGTACGACAGGATTGATAAATCTTGGCGATCCGTTTTTCGAAATCGACTCCCGACTCGACCGCCCCCAGCACCTCATCACTGGCACCGAAAACACCCTCGAACAGGGAAAACTTCTCCGACAGCAATTCAAAGACCCGCTGATCTGCGGCGTTATTCTGATTGAGGAAGTTGACGACAACCACATCGTGTTTTTGGCCGTATCGATGACAGCGGCCGATGCGCTGCTCGATGCGTTGCGGGTTCCAGGGCAGGTCGTAGTTGACCACCAGCGAGCAGAACTGGAGGTTGATCCCTTCGGCCCCGGCTTCAGTGGCGATCATGATCTGGCCTTGCTCACGGAAGTAATCGACCAGCGCTGAACGCATATCGACCGGGCGCGACCCGGTGATGCGATCAGTCCCCTCGTGTTCAATCAGCCACTCGGCATAGATCCGTTTGGAACGCTCATCATTGTTTGAACCATTGAACAATACAATCCCATCCCGGAAGGGACTCTTATCCAATATCCGCACAAGATATTCCTGAGTGCGCCGTGATTCGGTGAAGATGATTGCCTTGCGTTCTGCCCCTAGATTGTCGGCTTGAGCGAAGGCGATTTCCAGCGCGGTCAGGAGGGCTTCCCCCTTAGCGTTATGGGTGATCGACAGTGCCAGGTCACGGAATGCTTCCAGATCGACCAGCTCGCGCTGAATGGCAACCCGATCAGACAGGTTCAGATCACTGCCACCCTCATCGTCTGCCCATTCATCCTCAATCTCATCGAGAGCTTCGAAGTCCTGATCCAGTTCATCATCAAGAAAATCATCCGCTGGGAGGTTACCAAGCTTTTCAGTCAGTCTGCGGGAAATCGTATCGAGCGCACCAGCGATGGCAAAGGTCGAAGAAGCCAGCAACTTGCGCAACACCAGAGTCATCAGCGAGCGTTGACTGGTGGGCAAGGCCTGAAGGTTCTCCCGTTGCAGATAGTCTGAAACAAGATGATACAGACGATCTTCACTCTCCCCAGGAGTAAAGGGCTGCACCAATGGGAGGCGCTTGGTGTATTTGATGTACGAGGTCACCTGACGGCGCAGAGTGCGATGACAAACCGGCTGAAGACGAGCCTTTAGACTATCGAAACTGTGATTATCCAGCCGGGCAAACTGTTCGCGGAAGCTGGCCAGATCACCAAAGACACGATCATCGATAATGCTGACCAAGCCAAAGAGTTCGAGCAGGGAATTTTGCAGCGGAGTCGCAGTCAGCAGCAGTTTGGGAGCATCGCGCAGGGCGTCGCGCAGGGTCTTGGCGATAACATTGCTCGACTTGTAAACATTACGCAGGCGGTGGGCCTCATCGAAAATGACCAGATCCCAATTGATGGAGCGCAGCTCATCAGCCTTGAGCCTTGCGAACTGGTACGAACACAAGATGATCTCATCGGCAACGAACGGCCGCAGCTCGCCAGCCTTTTGCGCCTGCTTGTATGATCGGCTCTCAATAATGCGACAGGGTAGAAAGAACTTTTCCTGAAGTTCCTGAGACCACTGCTTACGCAAGTTGGCCGGGGTAATGATCAGTATCCGACGCTTCTGCTCAGCCCACTTTTGCGAGAGCACCAAACCCGCTTCAATGGTCTTGCCCAGCCCGACCTCATCCGCCAGAATCGCCCCTTTTGAAAAAGGCGACCGAAAAGCAAACAGCGCCGCTTCGACCTGATGAGGGTTCAGATCGACCTGAGCATCAACCAGAGCACCCGCAAGCTTTTCGACGCTGTCGGATGCACAGCGTTTGGTCAGCTCATGGGCAAAATATTTAGCTTGGTAGTCGGTTAATTGCATCACATTCAATCATGGGTTGGAAAAGAGCATCAAAACAAGAATTTTCGACACGTTAATTCTTTTTACAGAGTGCCAGCATCTTACTAATCGCGCCCATGTAACAAAGAAGGTACTGTCGTTACTCACAAGGACCCTTGTACCCAATATCTAATCGCGCAAAAATAAGAACTACTTACAGTGGTTGAGATGTGCGAGAAGCTACCTATTCAGCTAACTCATCAGAATTAAAAAAGGTCGCAATTTCCATTGTCGGATTTGCGACCTTTTTAGTCTCTATTGGCCCCTCAACAATCAAGAAATCATAATCAAATTAATAAGTTCACAAGATACTGAAATCGGCAGAGAAGGTCAATCAAAAGCCCTGATTATGCTCTCCACGAGGAGAGCTAATCTTCTGCTCGTTTTTTATTTTGTACAATTTCCCTGATCTTTTCGATGGCATCCCACAGCATTTTGTCATTGGGAATATTATATTTCAGAGCAACTTCCCTTGCCAATTTGCGTACGATAATTCGATCTTTAGGGTTGATCATCTTCCCGCTTGGAAAGTAACGAATGTTGTTATTGAGGTAGCGTCGATATATGAACCTTCCCCATGCGTTGTCCAATGAACGAGGTAAAATTTTATGTGCTTTATATCCTGATAAATTGGTTGTGCCTACGCCGTCAGTCGTCTTCTTGAACCGCCGTATGAAATCCAGGTCGCCGTAAATGATCGGGTTGCTGACGGCTCCGCGTTGTTGCAAATCCAAAATAGCGTTGATCGATAATCCAATCTGCACCGCAATTTGCGGCAATGTTCCAGGCAGAGGATCATCCTCATTTGGAGCATATTTGCCCCTAGGAACCAATATGAAGTCTCGATCAAGTGATTTGAGCAGCTCAACATCAATGTGATACTGCTCTGATAGATTCTTGAAATATACCTGTGGGGACAAAACTCTCAATAGCTCAAAATCTTCTGACATTGCAATCTCCTTACAGTGAATTAGTTGTAAAGAAATTGTGTCGTATGTGCACATGTACTGACTGTTTTTTTTACCGACAGTAAGTATTTTTACAGTGACAGGATCGTTCGCTTCTAATCTGGCTCTTCTCCTATCGCCAATAGAGCATCAAGATAGGCAATACCGTTGCGCTCCTCTTCAATACTTTTTTCTGCCCGTTGTTTTTGCTCTATTGTCCCACCGTCAACGGAGGTCATCGTACATTCAATGATTCTCTGCCAATCAGTCCGCTGAGCCTTAAGCATAGAGTAAATGCGATCATTGCGAACTACCTCGCTCTTGGTTTCTGCCGATTTACTCTCACCAGTCAAAAGCCATCGGAGGTCACAATTGTAGAGCTCTACAAGCTTCGCTAAAAAATCTCCTTGGGCTTGGACTTTGCCGCGCTCAAGTCGCGTAATAGTGGCCAAGCTCACACCGAGTGATTCGCCGAATTCATCCTGAACCAGACCACATTTTTTTTTGCGGAACTGCTTAAGTCGTTCGCCGAACAAGGCAGATCTGATCATTTTCTCTTTATCATGATCGGCACTTGTGCTATTATCTTCTGACATAACCACTCCTTTTCGTCACATATGCACAATTTGCCACAAGCAGGAGGTATTTACTATGCAAAAAGAAGAACACAGCTTAGGCGGGTGTATGAATCACCCTGAGAAGCCCGTTAATAATGCTCGACGACTCCTGGAGACACTGAATATCCCAAATTCATGTTTGGCCTCAGAACTCCCTTTAACCCATAGCTCCAAATTCCCTCTCTTTACACAACTGGGGCCGATTGCACAAGAGGTGCACCGAGTCTCCGGGGGTCGTTTCAGCATCGCAAAAGGTCAAGGATTGCCAGATCCATCAGAAAAGTATTTTCGGTTTAGGAGGTTAAAAGTCTTTGTTCGGCGACAATTATCCTGTCCGGTCTCGCGTCAACTATGATGGCCGGTTGAGTGCTTCTTCAGATAAGCTCCTTCTTTCAACTGAAAGGAGGTCAACTTGCCTGGTAAACACATCACTCAAAG